>JBAYTJ010000071.1:0-6835 GCA_041675665.1 Acholeplasma sp.
CTTTTCTTCTAAATTAAGTTTTTCACCTGTAAATAAATTATAAGATTTAAGTTCGTTTATTTGAAACTTTAAAAAATCAGCACGTTCTAAGGTTTCTTGTTTTTTATTTTTTAAACTTTCAAAAGCCTTAACACTTTCTAAATAACTACTACGTTTAAGTAAGTAGTTTTGGAGTAGTTGATTGACTGTTACCGCGTCTATTTGGTCCACAAATGATACATAAGTTGATTTATCCAGTAATTGATAGGTATCATTTTGGCCATGAATTAAACCGATTTTATTTGTAATTTGTTTGAGTCTTGCTAAGGTGATTTGTTCATCGTTTAATTTTACAAGATGTCTACCTGATTGATCAATTTCTCTTGTAAGTGTAATCTCAACTGGTAAATCTAAATCTTCAGCTTGAATTGTAGATATCTTAAAGCGACCTGTAACAAGTGCTTTAGTTGTACCTGTTCGAATGTATTCGGCATCTGAACGTTTGCCAAATAAAAGTTGTAAAGACTCCAAAAGAATGGATTTACCACTACCGGTTTCACCGGTTAAAGCGGTTAATCCATTATTAAATTCGATGTTTAAATCATCAATTAAAGCAAAATTCTTTACTTCTAAGTAACTTAACATAGATTAACTCCTTTGACAGTAGATTAAATACTCTTGATTGCCTTGTTTACCTGTTATCGGACTTGGACTAAAACCTAATATCATAAACGATAGACTTTTAATATGATCTGTTGTTTTTTCTATAATTTTTGATACTTCTTTGTCTGATTTTAAAATACCTTTTTTCAACTTTTCCTTGGTTGTTTCAAATTGTGGCTTTAATAAAAATATGATAGTTTTGGTTTGATTGCTAAGATGTGTTAATATCGGTAAAACTGATGTGAACGATACATCAATGACGACCAAATCATTTTTTGGAATATCAACATCTAAAATGTTTGTTTGTTCATAAGATGTCACCTGTGGATTCATTTTTAATGCAGCTGCCAATTGATTTGTACCTACATCATAAGCAAAAACATGCTTGGCACCATGGTTTAATACACTTTGAGTAAAACCACCTGTTGATGCACCAACATCAACGACAACTTTATCTTGTACACTGATACCAAATACATCCAAGGCGTGTTCTAACTTTTCACCACCACGTGAGACAAACACTTCTGATTTTTTTAAAATCACTTCATTATGGTCATTTACATCAAACGAAGGTTTATGAACTACCTTGCCATCAACTGTAACAAACCCGCGTTTAATAAAGTCACTAAACTGTGAACGGGTGATGTCTTTATGATGGTTCGTTAAGTATTTATCTAATCTCAAGATTTGACATCAACAATCAATGCTTCTGCAGCTTTAATCATTTCATATAATGATTTAGATAGTTTTAAACCTGTTTGATATTTTTCAATAGATTCTTCTAAAGAAATATCTTTACTTTCAAGTTGCTTTACGACAGCTTCAAGTTCTTTGATAGTGTCTTCAAACGATAGTTTTTCACTCATTTATTTTTACCTTCCTTATTCATAACATTGACATTAGCAATACCATCTTTGTATTGAATGTTTAATTTATCCCCAACATGTATTTGATCAATACTTGTAATAACTTGGTTATTCTTTGTTGTTAAAGAAAAACCTCTTTGCATGATTTTTAATGGATCTAAGCCTTCTAATTTCCCTAAAGTTGTTTGATAGGTATACATTTTTCTGTCCATATTCTGCCTATAAATTTGATAGAGATTATTTGATAGATCAGATATCTTATCTTTATATCTTTGAACTTTTTGATCAGGTGATTGTAGACTTTGGGTTAAGAGCTTGACCTGATGCGTATGGTCACTAAGTTTGTTCTTATAAAAGTATTGTAGATTATTCACCAAATTTACAACCTGTTTTTTTTCTGTTTCCAACTTATTAACTGGACTAGATAGTTGTAAACGTTCGTCTAAATTCATCATCATTTGACGGTAGTTTTTTAACTTTTCTGCCATATAGTAGTAACTTAGGTTGATTTTGTCTTTTATTTCTTTTAATATATCGGTCATATTCGGTGTTGCAAGCTCTGCAGCAGCCGTTGGTGTCGGTGCACGTAAATCAGATACATAATCAGCAAGTGTTGTATCTGTTTCATGTCCTATTGCTGTAATAACCGGTATTTTAGACTGGTGAATTGCAACCACAACTTCTGCTTCATTAAAACTCCAAAGGTCTTCAATAGACCCGCCACCACGCCCTAAAATGATGACATCTGCAAGACTATCTTTGTTAACACGTGCTAAAGTCTTTACAATATCATTTTTGGAACCTTCACCCTGGACTAAAATTGGATAAAGTTCTATGCTGGCAAGTAAATATCTTCTAGAAATGGTTGTTTTTATATCTTGGATAACTGCCCCAGTTTCTGATGTTATGACAGCAATCACTTTTGGAAACTTCGGTATTGGTTTTTTTAATTGGACATCAAAATAGCCCATTTGTTCAAACATTTTTCTATTTTGTTCAAACTTTAAGAAAAGTTCACCAACACCATCAAGTGTCATTGATAAAATAGAAATACTATATGTACCTCTTGCTTTATAAACAGAAATATACCCTTCAACTAATACTTTATCACCGGCTTTAGGTTTAAAGCTTAAGCTACTGGCATAGGTTTTAAACATCATTGCTGAGATTGCAGATGCCTCATCTTTTAAAGAAAAATACATATGTCCTGAGCCATGATGTGTAAAATTAGAAATTTCACCTTTTAAAAATACACGTTTTAAATGATTATCATTTTCTAATTTAATCTTAATATATTCAGTTAATGCAGATACGTTTAAGTATTTTTGTTCGTTCATAAGGCCTACTTAATTTTTTTATAAATATTATCTATTAAACTATTATTAAACTTATGTTGCTTTTCATCATCTAGATCACTAAATTCTTTAGTTAATTCAATCGCTTCATTAATAACAATCTCTGCTGGATCTAACTTTTCTAAAAGTGCATAAACTGCAATTCTAATAATTGCTAAATCAACTAAATTTAATCTATCAATTGTATAGTTTTTAATGGTAGACTCAATTAAAAAATCTACTTTTTCTAAATCATCAATCAAACGATTTAATATCTCTTTAGTGTCATCATCAAGTAACGTATAGTCTAGAAAATCAACATGTTTATGTAAACTGTATTGATACATCACTTCCATCATCTTTTTATATTGTATGCTTGTTTTTTCCATTTTATTTACCTCATCATTATTTTAACACAAAATCACCATAAAAATAAGGAGATGTTGTATAAACATCCCCTAATTTGAATATGATTATCGACTTAAGATAACTAATTCCCAAGCGTTATCTAATAAACTTTTTAAATCTGCATCATATCTGTAGAATTCAAAGTTTTGGTACGGCACTGAGAATGCATAACCAATTCTGTCATCATCCCAATTAAATTCTTCATCAGTATATAAATCTAAATAGACAGCTTCATCAATTGGGGTATAACCCATTTCGGTTGCATTATCAAGTAGTGAATCATATGTTGTCATAAAGTTAATGAATTCATATGCCCAATCTTCATGCTTCGTATTTTCAGGAATAACAAATCCATCAATCCAAACATTGGACATAGATGGCACAAAATATGAATAGTCATCTGTTTCTTGTAAGATATAAACTGCATCACCTGAGTAAACCATTGCTAAATCATATGGTGTTTGGTTATCAATTGCTTCACTTAATATTTCATCTGATTTAATCACTGCATTGGATTTTGAATATGCATCAATTAAGAAATCTCTTGCAGTATTCACTTGACTTGAAGTAGCTGTTTCCATTTCAAAGCCATGTGCATATAAAGCAGCCATAAATGCATCTCTTGATGAGTCATAAATCATTTTAGAATAATCAGCATTATTTAAGATATTCCATTCTTCAGCTAGTAAGTCTTCATAAAGGCCTGAAACAGTATTGTTATAAATTAATCCGATTGTGCCCCAGAAATATGGCATAGCATATTCTAATAAGTCAAAGCCATCTTGATCGAGTTGGTTGATTGCATTATTTAAGTTGTCTGATAAATCAGCTAGGTCATAATCAACACGGTCCCAATCTATTGCTTTTAAGTAACCTTCTACAGCTAATTCTTCAATCGCGTAATCTGATGGAATAATTAAGTCGTATGAATTAACTTTTGCATTGGTTAGTAAGACTTCGTTTGAATCAAAGTAACGTAATGATACTTGAATACCTGTTTCTTTTTCAAATGCATCAACTAAATCTTCGGAGATATATTCTTTAGGCATATAGATGACTAAAGTGTTTGATGTACATGCAGTTAAGATAAATGCAACGGCCATCAAAAATGTGATACTAAATAGTTTTTTCATTTTTTATTCTTCCTCTTGTTTTTTATTTTTTAAATTGACATAATCTAAGATGACTTTTATGCCAATAATTAAGATGATAATGGTTGATAATGCATTGATGTTTGGTCGAATACCATGTGATTGTGAATACATGTATGTAGAGATGTTATTGACCAATTCACCACTTGCGAATTTTGAGATGATATAATCATCAAAACTCATCGTAAAGGCAATGGCTGCACCAGCAACAATAGAACCTTTAAGTTGGGGTAAGATGACTTTCCATAACGCTTTACCTGGTGTTGCCCCTAAATCATAGGCAGCATCTAAAAGGTTTGGATCTAAACTACGCACCTTAGGATAAATTGCTAAGAGTGCATAAGGTGTTGAAAATGAGATATGTGCGAGTATCATCGTCATCAGACCACGTTCAATACCAAAAGCTAATAAAAACACAAAGAATGCAACAGCCGTTAGGATATCCGGTGATAAAATAGGGATATTATTTGCAGATAGTGCAAACTCTCTAAAAATACGTTTTTGTTTGGAAAGTGCCATGGCACCTAGTGTGCCTAATATAACAGCTGCAATCGTTGAAATACCCGCAACCAATAACGTATTCATAATCGGTTCTCTTAAGGATCTTGATGTAAATAAATCAACATACCAATTAAACGTAAACCCAGTGAAGACAATCAGTGAGTTTGATTGATTAAATGAGAACACAATCATTGATATTAAAGGGATTAATACAAGTAATAAAACTAGAAAGATATAAATATCTGCAAATATTTTAGTTCTACTCTTCATTAGCTAAGACCCCCTCATATTTATCAACCTTCTTAATCAAGAAGACAAATATTAACAGAATAACCGCTAACACTAAGGCAATGGCAGCACCATAACCAAATTTACCACTCTTAAATGCCAAATCAATTAAATCACCAATCATTTTACGCTGGCCATCACCTAAGTATCTGGTAATAACTAAGGTTGTTGATGCTGGTAAGAATACCATCATAAACCCAGTTAGGACACTAGATAGTGACATTGGAATGACGACTCTAACAATAGTTTGTAGCTTATTCGCACCCAAATCTTCAGCGGATTCAAATAAATTTTTATCTAACTTTGCCATATGCGTGTAAATTGGTAACAACATAAACGGTAAATATAAGTACACCATACCTGATATAATTGCTAGATCTGTACCTAATAAGTAACGCGCCTCGCCAAAGAATGTCGTACCAATCATTTCAAAAATTGAGCGTACAGCATATGCAAGTAATAACGAGTTTATAAACATATTAGACGTAATCACTGCCACCAATATCTTTTGTGTAACAAGTTTTCTTCTGCTTAATATAAATGCTAACGGATAACAAATAATTAAACAAATGACTGCAGAAAATAATGATAAATAAACACTTTCTAACATACTAGATACAAACGTTGGTTGTATGAAAAACTCTTTAAAATTATCAATTGTAAAGCGAATAGATACTAAGTTATTGGCATCTGTTGTAAAGGCATAAAGTAACATTAATCCAATTGGAATTAGTACAAGGATGAGTATCATCAAATAATATGGTGTACCCAAATAAAACTCAAAGTTTAGTTTTTTATTATCCTTTAGTGCCTCAACTTGTTTCTTTGGAAAATTGATCATTACCAGACCTCCATGACATGGATGTCTTCTGGATACCAATCTAAATCAACGGCCATGCCTTCTGGTTTATGATCTGTTGTATGCACTGTATAAATTCTATTGCTTGTTTTAACATCAATTTCAAAGTGTACACCCTTAAAGATGACACTATCAACAACACCACTAATTTTCCCACTACCAAGTTCTACAATGTCTAAGTCCTCTGGACGTAAGACAACATCTACAACTTGATCAGTTTCAAAGCCTTTATCAACACATTCAAAGTCAAACCCATCAAAACTGACTAAGAAATCTTTCTTCATAATACCTGATACAATATTTGACTCACCAATAAAGTTTGCAACAAAACGGTTAATTGGCTCATTATAAATATCAACTGGTGTACCGACTTGTTGAATTTCACCTTTATTCATAACAACAATCTTATCACTCATAGTTAATGCTTCTTCTTGATCATGCGTTACAAAGATAAATGTAATACCCGCACTCTTTTGAATTTCTTTTAATTCATATTGCATTTCTTGACGTAACTTTAAGTCAAGTGCTGCAAGGGGTTCATCTAGCAGTAATACTTGAGGTTCATTAATTAAAGCACGCGCAATTGCAACACGTTGCATTTGCCCACCACTTAATTTAGCAATTGAACGGTCTTCATAACCATCTAGGCCAACCATTTTTAAGTATTTAGAGACTTTTTCTTCAATAATGTATTCATACTTCTTCTTAGAAATGAAACCTTCTTTAATGACTTTAATTTCTTGCCCCAGTTTTATCTTTAAATTAGCTTTTAACACTTTAACTTCA
>JBAYTJ010000072.1:0-6803 GCA_041675665.1 Acholeplasma sp.
AATTCTGTATCTTTAAAGTCAATACTAGTAAATTTATTTTGAGTAAAGAAACATACTTTTTTACGTTTTCTAAATCCACCACGTCTTTGTCTATCTTGCATCGTTAAATTCCTTTCTTAAAATGGTAAATCATCGTCTGCAATCAAGTTCTTTGTACTTTCATACAATTCTTCTTGAGCATTATCGGATTGATTTTCCTCATATTTGTTTTTATATTGTCCAGCGTTATCAGATTGATTAGAACTTCTAGACTCTAATAGTTGTACACTATCTGCAACAACTTCTGTAACATAAACAGTACGTCCTTCACTATCTTCATAGTTTCTTGTTTGGATACGTCCATCTACGCCTAATAAGTTACCTTTTTTTACATAATTTCTCATGAAATCAGCTGATGCTCTCCATGTAACACAATTAACAAAATCAGCTTCTCTTTCACCGTTTGCGGCTGTAAAATTACGATTAACTGCCAATGAAAAACTCACAACACTAACACCTGATTGGGTCACTCTGTGATCAACATCTTTAGTTATTCTGCCTACTAATACGACACGATTAATCATAATTATTCACCTTCTTTAACTTCTATATTACGAATCACTGATTCAGTAATACGAACAACACGGCTGTATTCAGCAATCGCTTCTGGCGACGCTTCTACCAACATCCACACATAGTAACCTTTTTTGTGTTTGTTGATTTCATATGCTAAATCTTTTAATCCAATCTCTTTTAAAGCTAAAATAGAGCCACCATTTGATGTGACTACATTGGATAAGTTCGCAATTAGATTTTTTAATTTTTCTTCATCTAATTGAGGATTTGCAATGTACATTAATTCGTACTTTTTCATCGTTTTCTTCCTCCTTTTGGACATCTTGGTCATTACTGACAAGGATATTAATTTTTGCAATTTTTCATGCTTTCTAATTATAACACTAAATATATCAAATAGCAACCTTACTTTTTAATAATTTCATGTAACATTTTAATCACTTTTCTAACAGTTGTTTTAATGTTTTGTTCCCGACTATTTTCAGGATAAAATACAATATCATCAACATACAATTTGCCGTCATTAATGATAGCTACATATGCCATGTTGTTGTCTTTGCCACTAGCATAACCCGTAATTGCAACAGCAAAATCAGCGCCTGTGATTTTGTGTAACTGCGTTGCCATTAATGATGCAATATGATGTGATACAACACCATGCTCATCAATCTCTTTTTGATCAATTTCGAGTGTTCTTACCTTCGCCTCATCACTGTATAAAATGAAGCCTTCTTTAAATACTTTAGAAGCCCCTTGAAACTTTACAAGTTCATAACTTAAACGCCCACCAGTCATTGATTCTGCAAAGGTGATTGTTTGGTTATTTTCGGTTAAGTGGTTTAATACAAACTTCATGGTATGAATACCTCCAAATTTAATTTTTCAAACTGATTTGTTTCTGGATTGAAACGCATAACATCAAACTGATATGTACGACCACTTTCAATGGTTCCAATTGCAGCAACAAGATCCTCTGTGTTTTCAACAGTCTGGCCGTTAAGTCCTTGAATTAAGTCAAAGCGTTGTAAAATATTATAGCTTGGTCTAGTTGAGTTCACTTCAATAATGGACACCCCATATGAATTTGTTGGTACATAGTCATAGGGATCAAAATCTTCAGCCTTATCACCAAATATTTCTTCATATTCTAAGGTAACAAATTCTTCATAAGGTACAATAACAATTCCTAATTTTGGTGTCACATCTGCAATACGTCTTGTTATAACCTCTGAAACTTTATTCACATGAATGGCATCACCCACTAAATAAATCACTTCACCATCAATGACTTCAACACGCTGTGTGTTTACACCGATGAACGTCCCATCATAACTAAATAATGGTCCACCAGAGTTACCTGGGTTAATATTTGCTGTATGGCTAATATAGTTTGTTGTAATATCTGAAATAATGCCTAGGTTTGAACTTAGATTAAAATTATCTTTTGAAACAGGTGTACCAATACCAAATACATATTGCCCAATAGATAATTGAACAACTTTTTGAGTATCATTATACGGTATAATATCAATCAGCGGATACTCAAAACGACTTTCAAAACGAACAATTGCGATATCATCATTGTCTGTTTCTTTTGTTGGAAACGCATAGATATCACCAATTTCTTCGTTACCTTGGTTTGTTTTAACAATCATATGAGACATAGATTGTACGACATGGTTATTGGTTAAAACATAGTAATAAAACATATCATCTTTAGACGGTTCTTTGTGATAAATCAAGCCGGAACCTAGTGATAATTCAAAGGTCATGTAGTAACCAATTAAATTTACTGTACTATCCTTTAAGTCCTCAACTAATGCTTGATATTCAGATTCAGTTGGTTCATCTCTTACTGGATGGTCTACTGGCGCTGGTAGGCAGCTTGTTAATAATAAAAGTAGTGCACCAAGTAATGCGACATATACTTTTTTCATTTATGATAAGTATCCTTCTATAAGCTCTATAACTTTATTAATATGAATGGCTTCATTTAATAAAACCTCAGGTCTCCCACCAGATGTATATGAATATTTAACATTAATACCAACAAGCTCCCCGGTTGATTTTAAATATAGTGGTGAACCTAATGTACCTGGGTTTAAATTGGTACCATGTACAATACGGTTACCATAAACACCCATGATCAGTGCAGGGTTTGTTACATAGTTATAATAACCATTAGAAATTGGAGTAGCAATTGAAAAAATTGTTAAATTATCAAGTGACCTACTCAGATCAATGGTTTTTAGTTCAACAACACTTAATACTTTAGATGTTGTAAATCTAATCAGTGCGATGTCTTCATCGGCTTCATATGTAAGTTTAGCATTTAAAACAACACCTGATACACTTTCAGTTGGCGAAACATAAATAGTTAGTGTTAATGCACCCTCAACAACATATTGTGTTGTGATTGCATAGTAGGTTGTTTGTGTTGTACCTTCAACTTTTTTTACAATGACACCAGAACCTTTTCTTGTATCTGATTCCCCATTAAATGTACCACTATTTGTAATTGAAATACTAGCATTCTTTAATTCAGGTAACATCTCAACAAACGCTGATTCATTAGTAGTTAAAGCCGGTGCATGTGTAACCGGCCGCACACTTTCTATATATTCTGTTAAAGCACTGCAGCTGCTTAATAGTAATATTAAGCACCCAACAACAACTAGACTTAATAATTTTTTCATAATGATTCCTCCAGTTTAAATAACTTAATTGCATTTTGTGTGGTTACTTGATCAACAACTAACGGACCAATACCTTTAATACGGGCAACCGCTTCTAATACATATGATGTATAAGCAGGTTCATTTGTTTGCCCTCTATAAGGTACTGGTGCTAAATATGGCGCATCTGTTTCTAATATCATATATTTTAAATCTATCACTTTGATGATTTCATGTAAATCAGTTGCCTTCTTAAATGTGACAACGCCTGAAATACCAATATAAAATCCAAACTCAATTGCTTTTATAGCATCAGATAAATCTGATGAAAAAGAGTGGAACACACCACGTATCCGACCTTTGTATGGTAATAGACAATCATAAGCTTCTTTAAATGATGCCCTAGTATGAACGATTATTGGCAAATCTAATTCTATAGCAAGTTCAATTTGTTCGATAAAATATTTTTTTTGAAGTTCTAAATTTGTTTTATCCCAATATAGGTCAATACCTGTTTCACCTACACCGACTACTTTTTTGTGTTTTAAAAGCGGCTTTAAATCAGCAACATCACCTTCAAGTGTTGTTGGATGTATACCCACTGTTGCATACAAGTTTGGATATAGATCAATGAGCTCTATTGCCTTTTTGTTATGATAATCATCCATCCCTATAACAATAATATGATGCACGTTATGATCCCTTGCATTTTTTAATACTTCATCTATTCTTCCATTAAATTGTTTGGTGTTTATATGTGCATGTGTATCTATCATAGTTTATTCCTTTTTACTTCCTATTAAATTATATCATATATCAAATTATGGATGGGATTTAGTGTACAAATTACTGTAAAGTTTACATGATATTTACAAAGTAAAAAAGAACCCATCTAAAAGATAGGTTCTATAATTTTTAATAAAAATTTAATTAGTCAGCAAGAATTTTAACAACTGAACCAGATGCAACTGTTCTACCACCTTCGCGGATTGAGAATTTAGTTCCTTCTTCAAGCGCGATTGGGTGAATAAGTTCTACTGTAACTTCAGCGTTATCACCTGGCATAACCATTTCAGTACCTTCACCTAAAGTGATGATACCTGTGATGTCTGTTGTTCTGAAGTAAAATTGAGGACGGTAGTTTGAGAAAAACGCTGTATGACGTCCACCTTCTTCTTTACTTAAAACATAGATTTGAGCAGTAAACTTCGCATGCGGTTTAACTGTTCCTGGTTTAGATAATACTTGACCACGTTCAACGCCATCACGTTCAACACCTCTTAATAAAGCACCGATGTTGTCGCCAGCTTCAGCTTGGTCTAATAATTTTCTAAACATTTCTACACCTGTAACAGTTGTAGTTTTAGTATCTCTAATACCAACGATTTCAACTTGGTCACCGACTTTAACGATACCACGGTCTACACGACCTGTAGCAACAGTACCACGACCTGTAATTGTAAATACGTCTTCAACTGGCATCATAAATGGTTTGTCAGTTGCACGAAGTGGTGTGTCAACATAACTATCAACAGCTTCCATTAATTCTTCAACTTTAGCCATCCATTCAGGTTTACCTTCTAGTGCACCTAATGCTGAACCTTTGATTACTGGAATGTCATCACCTGGGAAATCATACTCAGATAATAATTCTCTAACTTCCATTTCAACTAAGTCTAATAGTTCTTCATCGTCTACTAAGTCAGCTTTGTTTAAGAATACCACTAATTTAGGTACCCCCACTTGGCGTGATAATAGAATATGCTCACGTGTTTGTGGCATTGGACCATCAGCTGCAGATACAACTAAGATCGCACCATCCATTTGCGCAGCACCTGTAATCATGTTTTTAACATAGTCAGCGTGACCTGGGCAGTCAACGTGTGCATAGTGTCTATTTACTGTTTCGTACTCTACGTGAGACGCGTTAATAGTAATACCGCGTGCTTTTTCTTCTGGAGCACCATCAATTTGGTTATAATCTCTTTTTGTAGCTAACCCTTTTCCTGCAAGTACAGATGTAATTGCAGCAGTTAATGTAGTTTTACCATGGTCAACGTGACCGATTGTTCCAACGTTAACGTGTGGTTTTGTTCTTTCGAATTTTTGTTTTGCCATAACGCAAAAGCCTCCTATATTTTTTAATTAAATACAATACACTATCATTAGATATTTTATCATATTACTAATTTTTTGTGAAGTGGATTAGTTTGAACCACGTTTTTTAATGATTTCTTCTTGAATACTCTTAGGTACTTTATCGAAGTGATCAAATTGCATAACGAATGTTGCTCTACCTTGTGTATTAGATCTTAATGATGTTGCATAACCAAACATTTCTGATAATGGTACAAAGGCACGAATAGAAATTGCATTCCCTCTACCTTCTTGGCTTTCCAAGCGTCCACGACGACTTGTAATATCACCAATAACGTTACCAACATACTCATTTGGTGTAACAACTTCAACATCCATAATTGGCTCTAAAATAACAGCACTTGCTTTATTTTTAGCATCTTTTAATGCCATACTTGCAGCAATCTTATATGCCATTTCAGAAGAGTCGACATCATGGTAAGAACCGAATTTCAAGGTTGCTTTAATATCTACAACAGGGAATCCTGCTAAAATACCAGCACCTAAAGCTTCTTCTAAACCTTTTTGAACGGATGGAATATATTCTCTTGGAATAACCCCACCAACAATTTTGTCAACGAACTCAAAGCCCTTACCTGGGTTTGGTTCAAAGTCAATGACGACGTGTCCATATTGTCCACGACCACCTGATTGACGAATGAATTTTGCTTCAACTTCATTTGGCATCGTTAATGTTTCACGGTAAGATACTTGAGGTTCTGTAACGTTTGCTTCAACTTTGAATTCACGTTTCATACGATCAACTAAGATATCTAAGTGTAACTCACCCATACCAGCAATAATTGTTTGTCCTGTTTCGGTGTTTGTATATGTTTTGAATGTTGGATCTTCTTCAGCAAGTTTTGCTAAAGCTTGACCCATCTTGTCTTGGTCATTCTTTGTTTTTGGTTCAACAGCAACTTCAATAACTGGCTCAGGGAAATTCATGCTTTCTAAGATGATATCATCACCTTGTGAAGCTAATGTATTACCCGTAGTCGTTACTTTTAAACCGACTGCTGCTGCAATATCACCTGCATATACTTCATCAATTTCTTGACGTGTATTTGCATGCATTTGTAAGATACGACCAAATCTTTCACGTTGATCTTTAGTTGTATTTTGGATATAAGAACCACTTGTGATCTTACCAGAATATACTCTAAAGAATGTTAATTTACCAACAAATGGATCTGTCATAACTTTAAATGCTAAAGCTGTAAATGGTTCTTCATCATCTGCATGACGAATCACTTCTACACCTTCTGATGAATGTCCAATAACTGGTGGAATATCCAGTGGTGAAGGTAGGTAATCGATGACTGCATCTAATACTTTTCTAACACCTTTGTTTTTGAAACTTGATCCAGCAACAACTGGGAAGAATTGTACAGCTAATACACCTTTTCTAATAGCACTCTTTAGCATTTCTACTGG
>JBAYTJ010000073.1:0-6718 GCA_041675665.1 Acholeplasma sp.
GATATAAACAAGATCCAAATATTTTGTGGGATGGTTTATTGATATTTGTGCTACTTGCAATCGCGGGTGCTAGATTTTGGTACGTGATATTTAATTTAGATCAATATAACGGTAATATTGGTCGTATGATCAATATTAGTGAAGGTGGATTAGGTATTCACGGGGCCATTATCGTTGTCTTCATTGGTTTAGTATTTTTTACTAAGTGGAAAAAAATTGATTATTTCTTTGTACTTGATATTGTTGGTCCCGGTTTCTTAGTTGGGCAAATTTTTGGTAGATGGGGTAATTTTATGAACCGTGAGTTATACGGTCCAGCAGTTGAAAGTTTAAATTGGTTACCACCATTTATTAGAGATAATATGAATATTAATGGTGCGCTCAGACATCCAACCTTTTTATATGAGAGTAGTTGGAATCTTGTAGGATTAATACTAATTCTTATATTTAGAAGAAAAAAACAAGTAAAAATTGGTGATATATTTGCCTTTTATATGGTGTGGTATGGTATTGGTAGAATCCCAACAGAACTCTTAAGATTAAATAGTGGTGTTGATGAACCTTTAATGTTTCTAAATATACCAGCAAGTATTGCAACCTCAGTCGGGTTAATACTTGCAGGTATTGCAATCTTTGTTTACAGAAATATTAAACATAAAAATAGACCGACTTATAATGATTATGGTAGAAAAGCTGTGTTATTTGATTTAGATGGTACACTACTTGATACGATTGAGTTAATTTACAAAAATATTGGTGAAACCTTTAAAGTACACTTTCCAGATATTCAACTAACAGATGAAAAATTAAAAGCATTTGTTGGACCAACTTTATATGAATCGTTTGGTTGGTATGAAAATGATCCTAAAAAAGTAAGTGAGATGATTGACACGTACCGAAGCATAAATGCAAAAAATCATAAAATACCAGTAAAATCTTTTAACAATGCAGCACTTGTTTTAAAGAGTTTAAAAGAACATGATTATTTAATTGGTGTTGTAAGTAGTAAAATACATAAGTTTGTTAAACTTGGGTTAGAACAAAATGATTTACTACAATATATAGATGTCATCATTGGTAGTGATGAATCACCAAGACATAAACCTGATCCGATGCCACTTCAAATGGCCTTAGAATCACTGCATGTGAGTGCATCTAATGCAGCATATATAGGCGATCACCCAAATGACGTGGTTGCTGCTAAAGCTGCAAATATTAAATCAATCGGGGTTGCTTACTCTGTACATTACGATGCACTTTTAGCATCTAAACCAGATATAATGATTGATGACTTAGAAAAACTACTCTACATATTTTAAAAGGAGACTTAACATGATCTATGATTTACTTATAATTGGTTCAGGACCAGGTGGTATGACTGCAGCAATTTATGCTAAGCGAGCCAACTTAAAAGTATTGCTTTTTGAAAAAGGCGCACCTGGTGGCCAAATTGTTGATACTGCAGAAGTAGAAAACTATCCAGGTTTTACAAAAGCTAAAGGCTATGAACTGGCAACTTCAATGTTTGAACACGTGCTTTCATTAGGTGTTGATGTGAAGTTTGAAGAAGTCTTAGAAATTAAAGACTTAGGACAAACAAAACAAGTTGTTACAGCAAGCGAAACATTTGAGGCAAAAGCCATTTTATTAACAACAGGTGTTGTACCAAGAAAATTAGAGATTCCAGGTGAGATGAATTACACCTCACAAGGTATTTCATGGTGTGCTATATGTGATGGACCACTATATAAAGATAAAAAAGTAGTGGTTATTGGTGGGGGAAACTCTGCGGTTGAAGAAGCATTATTCTTATCAAATATTGCATCACATGTAACAGTTGTTCAAAATTTAAGTTATTTAACGGCAGATAAAAAGGCACAAGACCTACTTAAAAAAGCACGTAATGTAGATTTTATCTATAATGCAACAGTTAAAGAATTTGTTGGCGATGCTGCATTAAATGGTGTTAAAATCGAATCAGATGGCAAAACAAATATAATTCCAACAGATGGAGTCTTTGAATATGTTGGATTAATCCCTGCAACCTCATTTTTAAGCGATTTAAAGATACTTGATCCACAAGGTTACATCTTAACGGATGATGATTTTCAAACGCCTATAAAGGGTATATTTGCAGCAGGTGATGTCACTGTCAAAAAAATTAGACAGATTGTTACAGCAGTCAGCGATGGTGCAATTGCAACCCAAAACATTATTAAATATATTGAAAATCTATAATAAAGGAAAAGTGAAATTTGAGTTTTGCTAAAGAAGTTAAAAATGAACTTGTACAACTAAATACAACAGGCGAAGAACAACTTGCAGAAATTTCAGCAATGATTGATTTAGCAACCGAACTCATGATTTCAGAAGGTGTGCCAACCCTTTGGTTTAAATCCAATAATCCAACGGTTGCTAGACGCTTTTTAAAGTTACTTAAGCAGCAATATAAAATTGATTCTACATTACTAACCAAACAACAAGGTAACTTTAATAAAGGCTACCAAATCCGTTTAGGTGTTCAAGATGCTTTAAATGAAATCATGCTTGAACACGGTATATTGGGTGATAAGGATGCATCAGAGTTTTTAACCTTTTCTAAAGACACCAAACTTAGTTACTTAAGAGGTGCATTTTTAGTATCAGGTTCTGTAAATGATCCTAAAAAGGCAGAGTATCATTTAGAAATATATTCGGATAACGCCCATACGATATTAAGAATACAAAGCTTAATGAATTTATTAGATATGAATGCCAAAGTCACTAAAAGACGTAAAGGCTATATTGTGTATTTAAAAGATGTCAATAAAATTGAGGATTTTTTAAGATATATTGGGGCGAGTCAAACGGTATTTGAATTTGAAGATATTCGCATTAAAAGAGATTTTAATAATTCAATTAACAGAGTGTTAAACTGTGAGATTGCTAATGAGAAGAAAACCATTGTTGCAGCAAACGCACAATTAGAGGATATTGAACTTATTGAAAAGTATCATGTAACCTTAAATGAAAAACTTCAACAAGTGATTCATTTGAGAAAAACATATCCTGATGCATCACTTGTTGAATTACTAGAACATTTTGAAGTTATTTATGGTGAAACAATTACAAAGTCAGGGCTAAATCACCGGTTTAAAAAACTAAAAGATTTAGCGAGTGAACTTAAGAATGGAGGTATACTATGATTCATGCGGTAGGTACAGATCTTGTTGAAATAGAACGTATTGAAAAAATTGGTATAGAGCGTTTTAAGCATAAGATACTGAATGATGATGAAATCAAAGAGTATAATCAAATTACACATGATAGTCGCAAACTAACCTATTTAGCTGGACGTTTTGCAGGTAAAGAGTCACTGTTTAAATGTTTTAAGTCAGGTGATAAAACAGCTAATTATAAAGACTTTTCCATACTAAATGATGCTGTTGGTGCACCGTATGTGCTATCTAAGCATATTAATGGATTTAAGGTACATATAACAATAAGTCACACAAACATGTATGCTATAGCATTTGTTGTGTTAGAAACACAACTTTAGGTTGTAAATTTCGACTGTTTTAAGTATAATATTATTGCGTAAAAATTTAAGGATGTGAAAAACATGGCACGTATAGATAAAAAAGAAGTTAAAAAGCCTGTAAAAAAGGTTAAACAAGAAAATTTAGCAGGTATTAAAGAAGAATCTGAAAAAGGTGAGTTATTTTTCAAAATTGTATTAATCGTTATGGCTGTTGCCTTGGTATCAGTTGTATTATATTTTGTCATTGATGCAATTATATCAAGTGGTAATAATGCAAGTGATACGCGTTATGAACAGTCTAACTATGTACGGGTAGATGATATTACTAAAATATCTAATCGTGAAAACTTTGAAAACTTAAATCATGAAGGTTTAAAGTACACATTAGATACATATGCGTATGTATATATTCTATTCTATTCAGAAAGTGATACAAATGCATGGCAACCATCAGCACTTGATGTGGTTGATGATATTGTTGCAGTAGACTCTGTAAAAACTGTTACATTTAATGATTTTAAATTTACAGTATTAAACGATGAATATGCAATATTCTTCGTTAATATTGATAATCCAGAAAACGAAGCTTGGGCAGCGGTTGTTGATGTGTCTGATGGACAAGCATCAAGAGCAGCAGTACCTGTTTTATTAGAAGTATTTAATGGCGAAGATTTAAACTGGTTTGGTCCACATCAACAAGCAGGAAAAAATAAACCAGCTGAAGATAAATTAAACGATATATTAAATGCATTAAATTAACCAAAATAAAAGGGAAATTACTTTTTCCCTTTATTTATTATAAGTATTAGGAGGAAACAATGAACGAACAATTAATAAATAGCGTATCAAAGGAATTAAAGTTACCAACATCTAAAGTTAAAGTTGTGCTTGAACTACTTGCTGATGGTGCAACCATTCCATTTATAGCGCGCTACCGTAAAGAGATGACCGGTGGTATGGATGAAGAACAAATTTTTGCAATTAACCAAATGTTTGAGTATGCGAATAACTTACTTAAACGTAAAGAGGATGTTATCCGTTTAATTGATGAAAAAGGTATGTTAACAGATGAACTTAAGGCAGAAATCTTAAGTGCAACCAAATTAGTAGAAGTTGAAGATCTTTACCGTCCATATAAAGAAAAGAAAAAGACAAAAGCAACCGAAGCGATTGCTAAAGGTTTAGAACCACTTGCACAATTTTTATTATCATTTCCATCAACAGATATTGAAGCAGAAGCTACAAAATATGTAAATGACGATGTTAAAGATGAAAAAGAAGCTTTAGAAGGTGCTGGCTTTATCGTATCTGAAATGGTGAGTGATGATGCAAACTACCGTAAATATTTAAGAGATTATCTATTTAAACATGGTGTCATTGTTACAACTGGTAAAAAAAATGCTAAAGACTTAGATCAAAAAGGTGTATATGAAATCTATTATGATTACAGTCAACCAATTAGTAAGGTCAAACCACATCAAATTTTAGCAATCAATCGTGCTGAATCAGAAAAAGTAATTACAGTTAAATTAGAAGGCACCAAAGAAGCCATGGAAACCTATTTAATGAAACAAGTGATTAAAAAACCTTCAAATGCAGATAGCTATTTAGCAGATGCAATAAAGGATTCTTTGAAACGTTTAATTTTTCCTTCAATTGAAAGAGAAATTCGCTCAGAACTATCTGAACGTGGACAAGACCAAGCAATTGAAGTGTTTGCAGATAACTTAAGTAAACTTTTACTACAACCACCTTTAAAGGGTAAAATAATTTTAGGTATTGACCCGGCATTTAGAACGGGTTGTAAGTGGACAGTTGTTGATGAAACTGGACAAGTTAAAGAAAAGGGTGTCATGTACCCACATGAGCAATCTAAAAACGGTCAACCTGATCCAGATAAAGTATTTGCAGCAGAGCTTCAACTAAAAGTTTTATATAAAAAATATAAATTTGAATTGATTGCTATTGGTAATGGTACTGCATCTAGAGAAACCGAAAGGTTTGTTGTTAATGTATTAAAAAATCAAAATATGGAAGCAAGATATGTTATTGTTAATGAAGCTGGCGCATCTGTGTATTCAGCAAGTGAAATTGCACGTGAAGAGTTCCCAGACTATTCTGTAGAAGAACGTTCAGCAGCAAGTATCGCAAGACGCTTACAAGATCCACTATCAGAACTTGTTAAGATTGATCCAAAATCTATTGGTGTAGGGCAATATCAGCATGATATAGCACCTAAAAAGTTAGATGATTCGTTAAACTTTGTTGTTACACAAGTGGTAAACCAAGTTGGTGTAAATGCCAATACAGCAAGTAAGTCACTATTAACCTATGTATCGGGTTTAAGTAAGAATGTTGCTGAAAGCTTTGTACAGTATAGAAATAAGGTTGGACAATTTAAATCGCGTGAAGATTTATTGAAAGTACCAAATCTTGGACCTAAAACATATGAACAAGCTGTAGGGTTCTTAAGAATTCCAGAATCAACTGAAGTTTTAGACCAAACATCAATTCACCCTGAAAGTTATGAACTTGCACGTGAAGTGATGAAAAAGCTATCGATTGGGCCTGAAGATATTGGAAAACCAAGCGTTAGACTTTGGACGGATAATGTTGACAGAGAACAAGTTGCACGTGAACTAAATACCGATAAATACACACTTGATATTATATTAGATGCATTTGTTGCACCGATGCGTGATCCACGTGATGACTATCAACAACCTATCTTAAAATCAGATATCTTAACAATAGAAGACTTAGCGGTTGGTATGGAGTTAGAAGGTACAGTTAGAAATGTCACTGATTTTGGTGCATTTGTTGACGTCGGACTTAAAAATGATGGGTTAGTACACATCTCTAAATTATCCAATAAATTCGTAAAACATCCTAAAGATGTTGTCTCAGTTGGACAGATTGTAACGGTCTGGGTACTCAATATTGACCTAGATAAAGGACAAGTCGGATTAACAATGGTAAATACATCAAATTAGTGATTGACAACTACAAAAAAATGAGTTAATATATTAAGGCATGATTTATTTCATGCCTACAATGGAGCGATACTCAAGAGGTCGAAGAGGGCGCACTGCTAACGCGTTAGACGGTTAACCCCGTGCGAGGGTTCAAATCCCTCTCGCTCCGCCATTGGCCCGTTGGAGAAACGGTTAACTCACATGCCTTTCACGCATGCATTCA
>JBAYTJ010000074.1:0-6164 GCA_041675665.1 Acholeplasma sp.
ATCACACCACCATCAACTTGGCTCACAGGTTTACCGTCACCAGATTTATTCCAAAAAGCAGCACCATCAGTCATATCACCATTTTGTAGATAACCTTCTACTTTTTCAGGCTCACTAATTGTAATAGTTCTTAATGCTCTACCCATTTCCTCTTCATCAATAGTCACTGTATATAAAACTGTAATTGAACCTGGAGTTTTAGTGTCTACTGTGCCATCTGTTGCAACAAGTGATGACGTTGTAGAAAATACGATTTGGTCTGTGTAATCTTTATCATCATCCCCTTTTGCTGTTACGCCATCTTTAACATTAAAGTCGGCATCAAAGTCAACTGTAATGTTTGCAACCCCTTCAAATGACACTGAAGTGAGCTCTACTGTGTTGTCACATGCGACTAACACGATTGAAAAAATTGATAAAACGATCAATGAAAATAGTTTTTTCATTATTTTGTTTCCTTTCTTTTTTTAATATATACGTTGATTGTATCAACGTTTTGATTACGTATATCTATTGCTAACTTACCACTGACACGATTATTAAATGTATGTGTTGTGCCTGATTGAATAACTTCAATCTTTTCAATACTTGCGTTTTTATCAAATGTGTCTATAAGATCTTCATTAAAATAATTTAATTGAATGCTCGTAAATAACTTAACTGAAACCATACCGTCTTTAAAAAGTTTGTGACTTAAATTTGGTTTTGGTTTGAATACAAGTTCTTCATTTTCAAACCCAAACAATTGATCACCATAAAACATTGTCTTCCACATGGATATAACTTCTGCAGTTGATCCAGTTAACCTGGATACAAAACCTTGGCCATGTTTTTTAGGATCCGGATTATTTGACGGTGCAATAAATGTTGAGTTCTCAGTTATGGGTCTACCATAAACTTCAGGATCCATGAAACAGACAAAATTAGTTTCAATGGCTTCATAAAATTCATCATAAAGACCAGCTTTTAGCATCGCATAAACATATTTATAACCCATATGTAAGAAGTTAGACTCTCGTTCTAACCAACCTTTTGTAAAGGCATGAATACGTCCGATTTCAGGTGATTCATTGGTCAAATCAACACTTGTCTTATAAAAGTTAAATGTTTTATCATATAACTCAGATGCTCGAACATTTTTATATAAATCATGTTTGAGATCACTTGACTTTAAATTCTTAAGTAATCTTGCCGGTCCTTCTAAGAAATTTGGTATTTGATGTAATTTAAATGTTTTAACTTTAACATGATTAAACCCTGCATGATTTTTAGTTTCTAATACATCATAGTCAGTAACTTCATAAGTCAAATAAGTAGGTATAACTTTATCAAGTTTTAATGCTTTATTCAGTGCTGAATCTAAAGTTTTATCAATCAATTCTAAATTTTCAATATAATGACTTGCCGGTCGCTTGATACGTACTTGAGGTGCATCTAGCTTATCTCTGTAGCTTTCTAATAAATTCATACGTAAATCCCAGTTATTAAAATCATTGCTGTTATCTATATGTTTACTATCCATCAACAATTGATTTGTTGATTCTAAAATATAAACTGAATTATCCGGGTATAGCTTTGCTACATTTAATAAACGTTTGTTTAATTTTCTTAGTTCAATCATTTCACTAATACCTGATGCGAATAACCCAGGTAATCCGTTCATTGCATCATTCCATCCAGGTTTATTTGCCTCATAAGATAAGCCAATGCCTAATGGATCTAAATGTAGTGCTTTGTTTATAACTAAGGTAAGTATTTTACCAAATAAATTTACCTCAATTGGTTGATTATTTGCTTTCAACCAATCAGAACCAGGTTTTGCATGATCATGACTTATAGCATCATATTGACGAATCTGTCCTGCTTTATTTATGACGTATTTTTGATGTCTTGGTTGAACTTTAGCAGGTGAAACAAAATATTTATACTTCGCGTCTTTAAACCAAAGTTCATTGACTTTATCTGGATATATATCATAGAAAGCATCAATCACATCATCGATATATGTAAAATGATCTTCCCAGTAACCTTCACCAAAACTTGCTTTAATAATTGGTTCACTTTCTTTTAAAATATTATTTAAATTTGATTCTACATCTAGATTATTTGATTTTAAGTAATTTACAACTTCACCTGGGGTAAATTCTTTAGATAAGATATCTATTAATGCTTGATCATTTACATTTTTTCCAGCGTACTTAAATTTCAAACCTTCAATACTTAACGGATTGTAGCCATCAGCAGAAATTAAAGAAACAAACTGGAATATATTCGAATCATTCAGTTTAGGGAAGAAATAAAGGTCATTTCTTCTGTTTTGCAAGATATCTCTAAAGTTTCCGTTACCTTGTGAATAAAAGTTAGGCTCTAAACTAAAGAAATTATAATCTCTTTCTAAGTCACCATGTTTCCTAGAATAGATATGATAACCAATCATCCCAGATTTTGTTTCATATAACAGTGGTGTGCCACCACGTAATAGATTATCTAGGTAACTTTGCTTAAAGTAACTGTTTAACACCTCATGATTTGTTACTGTGTCAATGTGATTAACAATTGATTCATGAATTTCTAAATTCTCTATTTCTTTATCTTCAAAATACTTCGTACTTACATTTTTAGAAAAATTAATTAAATCAGCTTCATTTTTAGTATAACCAATCGAACTGATATGCTTGAAAACTTCATTTTTCAAGGTTACTTTATAAGCACTCATCGCACTAGCAACCATATTCACACTATATTGAGGCTCATTTTTGATTTCATCATACGAATGATTGATAAAATAATTTGGTTTTGATAGTGTCGTGTCTTGATCAAATATCAAACGGTAATCACTAATATAGGTATGATCAACTTTTTCTGAAAAAACAGACATATAGAAGTTACCATCAAATACTGCATGAACCTCACTAGAATCTGCAGTTGATGCTCTCAGTTTATAAAAACTGTAATCTTTGGTTGTTTTAACTTCCATCCAACTTTGAAGTAAGTTAGAAACTGCTTTATACCCACCGTAATCAATCCCTGAAGGCAGTATTTGAGCAAGCCCGTCTATGACTTCAATATCCAGTTCACTTGGTGTTAAATTGGTTAATTCTACTTTACGTACCAAGGACGCTAGATGTTCATTTGGTAATGTAAAGTATGTTACCTTAATATGAATACCTAAATCCTTATTGGTTTCTTCAATAGAGACTTGATCACGTCTGACATTTAAGATTTGTTCTTGATTTGCTTCCTTGAAAAACTCATAGACCTTTCCACCTACTTTCACCCATGTTCTAAACCCAATAACAGGGGTATACATGTAGGCTTGGTTTGCTGGAAAGAATTCCATAATCATACCGTTTTTATCTCTAACGCCAAATGATGCCATGAGTTGTCCACGGTTGACATAAAATGTCCAAAGTGGTATACCTTCTTTACCGGCAATTCCACTTAAGAAACTAGAAAAGGTTTTTTTGTTTTGATAATCTTTGATTTGAAATGAATCCATAACTGCCTCCTAAAGAAACCGATTTCCTTATAACTTCACTTATATAATACCATAAATGTGTAATCGTTTTCAATGCTTTTATTATTTTTTTATTGTTGTTTCTCTTTCGATAAGTTTTACTGGTATTTTTATAATCTCTTTACAACTTTCTTCATTACCTTCAATAATATTGATAAGTGTTCGTGCAGCTGTCTCACCCATGGTTTTTCTATCTTGTCTAATCGTTGTTAATGGTACTTCAAAGTGCTGTGCAAATGCTGTGTCATCAAAGCCGATTAGTTGAATATCTTCAGGTACACGAATGCCTTCTTTTTTAAGTGCTTTAAACGTACCTAAGGCAATATCATCACTACCCACTATTAAAATTTCAGGTAAATTGTTTTTATCCAACATTTCAAGTGTTTTTGAATAACCACTGTTAAATCCAAATCCAGTGGTTTCAGCAAACCACTCAGGTTTGACTAAAAAATCATAGTCCCTTGCATGTTCTAGAAAGTATTTACTACGTTCAGCAAACGCTTTTGATTTACTAGGTCCTGATAGATAGCCAACAGCGGTTAATTTTAAATCATCTTTGATATATGACATGATTGTTTTCATCGCTTTGACATTATCACTAATAACTGTACAAAGATTTGGTAAAATCATATCATTTGAGATACAAGGTATACCACTATCAATCAGTTCGTATAGGCCTTTATCATCATAGTTACCAACAACAATGTAAACACCATCGACCCTTTTGTTAATACACCATTCTCTATAAGAAAGTTTATGTTTACCAAGTTGACTCACAATAAAAGATAGTTCATAGCCTTCTTTTTCAACCTCATTTTTAAAATGTTGTAAAATACTAGAAAAGAAACTATGCTCTAAACCAACACTAGACTCCTCAGTAAATACAACACCTATGGTATAGGTTCGTTTACTCTTTAACATTCTTGCACTTGCTTGAGGTACATAATCAACCGATTTAATATAATCCAAAATCTTTTGTCTTGTTTTAATTGAAACACTACCGGTTTCATTTAAAACTTTTGAGATTGTAGAGGTTGATACATTTAATGTCTTAGAAATATCGTATATTGTAAGTTTTTTCATGACTATTCACTTCTTTCATATATTTTTACATGTTTTATTTTAAAGGTCACAGGAAAGATATTATCATCAATCTTTCCACCCCACCAGCCACCAATGGCTAGATTAATGATCAAATAAAATGGTTGATCATATGGCCAGTTTTCTTTGGTTGCGTTTAAAGGCTTATTAAAAGTTACAATATGTACATCATCAATATAAAATGAAATAGATTGATGATCCCAGACCATACTATATTTTTTAAAGGTCGTTGTTGCATCTGGAATCATCAAAAACTTCGTTTCATGGTTGTTCTTTTTATGATTCTTTGCCATCGTATGTAGTGACATATGAATTTCATTTGGTGTATGACCAACATGTTCCATCATATCAATTTCACCACACAATGGCCAACCATCTGTCTTTATAGATTCTCCAAGTAGCCAAATAGCAGGCCAAGTACCAAGTCCTTTTGGTACCATAGCAAGCACTTCAACTTTGCCGTATAATATCGACTTTTTATTTTTGGTTGTCAGTTTTGCTGAGGTATAATCAAAACCTTTGACATGCTCTTTTCTTGCAACGATGTGCAACATCTGATCTTTAATAAAGGCGTTTTTTTGACTGTAATATTGTGCTTCATTATTACCAGATGTACCACCAACTTCATCTATCTGCCAAATCGATGTATCTATTTGGTCTTGATTAAAATAATCAGCCCAAATTAATTTATAGTCCATTGATATGTGCCGTTAATACTTGTTTATTTTTATCATCAAAATAGATGCGATGTGAGTTCTCATAACATGTATTTTCCTCTTCAATGACCACAACCTTACAATCTTTTGATAAGATATGTGAGTGATATACACCCTTTTTAACAATGAATATTTTATTCTTCTCAAGTTCAACAGTTTCAAAACCAGTGATTTGATGGTTTTCATTAGTTATAGCAAAAATTAACGTACAATTACCTTCAAGCAAAATAAAAGCTTCATCTGTTTCATGATGACATTCAACATACCCTAAAGCATCCAGTTCTAGTTCATCTATATGATTTAAAATAGCAATCCGCCAAGAAAGGTAAGAAAATACCTTCGAATAACCTGCTTCATCATAACTTAGTATTTCATACATGCTCATCTAAATACACTTCCATTCTTTTAAATGGTTTGTCAAATGTCCGTAAGGACGTATTTTGACCATCTAATAATATTTTTTGAATCTGATATTTACCAAACGGTAAATTATTTTTATTGATATAGGTGATTGTTGTTTTTTGACCAAATATGTATGTATGGATTGTTGCTTTCCCATTCATAAATTCTGCTTGGCTTAATTTAGGATTCAAGGTTAGTTGACCAAACTGCATTTTTATACCAAAAACTTCAGTTCGAAGTAGTTTAATAAGCCAGCTTGCTGAACCTGTTAAATAACTATATTTACCATGACCACGATTATTAAAATACTCTGGTATACCTGCAAGCACACCACTATCTTTGTTTAATGCTTGATCAAGTAATGTTTGATAGGCTTCATACCCATAATCAACCAAATCATATTGATATAAACCATATGCATACATGAC
>JBAYTJ010000075.1:0-6137 GCA_041675665.1 Acholeplasma sp.
CGATGTTGTTTTAGAGTTGCGTATTGATGATAACTATAAAACATCGACTGTTATTGATAAGTTGGAAGCGGGCATCGTAAGTACATATGTTTGGCGTTTAAGTGATGTCAATGAAGATACTTATGATGTTGCTTCAGTACATTTAAAAGACATAGATGATGATTTTATGTATGACAACAGTTTAGAGTTCTTTAGCAGTACTCAAAAATTTAGAGTTCAAATAGTAGATCACAATATACCGAATCAAGTGGACTCAACAAAAGAGTTTATTACAAGAGCGCTACAATCACTCAATAGAAACTTTATCATCGACCAAGTTTCTAATCCGGATGATATTAAAGATGAAGGATATGATTTATATATCTACAGTAAAAATGTACCGGATGTGTTACCAATTGATGGTGCTATTTGGATATTTGATCCTTTAACTTTACCAACTTCACTAGGTACGTTAGTAGGTGATATTTCAGTCAACAATATTTCACCAGTTGCTGAAACATCCAGTGTTTTATATGAAAAAGTTATGCAACAAGTTGCTGCAAATAATATAACTATTTCACGTTATAAACAGCTTGTACCTTCAAATGACTTTGAAGTTTTAATGTCTTATCAAAGTGATCCAATACTGATGAGTACAACCAATGTTGGACCAAAAATTACGATTTTTAGTTTTGATTTAGCATATAGTAATTTACCGATATTATTTTTAGATTTTCCAATATTAATTAGAAATTTATCTAACTATTCTATGGTAGAAACGATTGATGATTATGTTTATGATGCAGGTTTAACGATTCCAATTTATCCACATCCTGCAGCAGTTCGAGTTGACATAGAAAACAATGATGGTGTTTTTGAGTTTGGTCAAGAATCTATTCAAATGCTGTTAAGTACACTTGGTCGCTATAAAATTACACAAGTACTTAATACAGGCGCAATTAAAACAACTGAGTTTTATGTAAGAATACCAGCATCTGAAAGTAATTTCGATGATGTAGGTGACACTATTTATATGCCGCTGGTACCTTCAGTACCAGGTGGAGATGAAGTGACAAGTGACTTATTAGATTTACTGCCTTATTTAGCAGCGTTTTTAATATTACTTGTTGTAATTGAATGGGGGGTACAATATCGTGAACAATATTAGTATTAGCTTTATGTATCCGTGGTTCTTACTGCTGATTATTCCGTTAGTTTTAATCAGTATATACCCATATTTCAAATTGCCTGTTAAGCATCGTAAATCTAGAAATAGAATCACTTCAATGGTGTTACATTTAATGATTATATCTTTACTTGTGATTGTATTATCAGGTATGAAGATTCATAACAATTATGTATCTAAAAAATCAGATGTTATGATTTTAGTTGACCAATCAACATCTCAAATGAGTAATCAAGATGATATTGATGCATTTTTAGAAGAAGTTGTGGCACAATTACCAAATGATTATCGTATCGGTATTATAACATTCGGAAAAAATACAGTATATGTATCTGAAATGAGCCGTAATAAAACTTTAGTGTTAGAAAGTTATTACCAAAAAGATGAGACGGTTGATGGTTCAACTACGCATATTGAAGATGCATTGTTGTTTGCTCAATCACAATTAGAACATAAGAAAAACGGACGCATTATTTTAGTCAGTGATGGTCGTCAAACCGATGGGAATGCCATCAATGCAGCAAGAAACATCGCCTTAGATGGCACTCGGGTGGATGTTAAGTTCATCATGCCTAAATACTATGAATCGGATGCACAAATTACTGATTTAAAGATACCTAATAACCCGCAACGTGGTGCAAACACGCACATAGAAGTTGTTGTTGATAGTGATATAAGTACAGAGGCAAGCCTCACCATAACCTATAAAAATAACAATGGTGAAACAACTTACGATACACAAGCTGTTTCTATCGAACCAGGCCAGTTAACTTTTGGATTTGATTATGTATTTAGAGATTTTGGTTTAACTGAAATCAAAGTTGAATTAACATTTGATGAAAATGAAGATACAGTTTTAGAAAACAATGTATACTTTGGTTTTGTAGATATTAAAAGTGATGCTTTCAACCGTATATTAATTATTGAAGGTGTAGCTAATGATGGACAAGTTATTGATACGATATTAACTAATAACGATTATGATGTTACAAGATTAGATGTAGGTAATTTGCCAACATCATTATCTGAACTGACGATGTATCAAGAAATCATATTAGTCAATGTTAAAAATAGTGATTTAACACCGACTGGATTTGAGGCTTTATTAAACACTTATGTTAAAAACTACGGTGGCGGACTATTAACCATCGGAGGGGACCGCGCATATCAACAATCGGATATGGCAGCAGAAGGTGTTAACCGGACATTTGATCAGTTATTACCGGTAGAATCTAATACTGATCCAAAATCTATGGCAGTTGTTATTGTGTTAGATGCATCTGGTAGTATGTCAGCCAATAACTCCAATAAATTTCAAATGGCAAAAGAAGGTGCTAAAGCTAGTATCCAAGCGCTTTATGATAGTAAAGGTGATACAAACCATATGTTTGGTGTGGTAACCTTTGATGCAAATCTAAGAGATGTCATTGAAATGACGTCTGTAGATAATATTGCTAGTGTGCATGAGCAAATAGACATGCTAACAACAGGACACGGTACACAATATACTCAAGGTCTTCAAAAGGCTAGAGATATGTTAAATGATCCTCAGTTTAATAATGCACAAAAACACATTATATTTTTAACGGATGGTGGACCTCAAGATAGTGCAAGTTCATATAATGGTATATTAAACAGTTTAACAGATATTTCAGTATCGACGATTGCCTTAGGCGTGGCTGGTGAAAATGAACTCAATCCACAATTAGTAGAAGGCATGGTTCGTGTTTATAATAATCGTGGTGCATATTATAGGGTAACTGATCAAACACAACTATACAATATTATGTTAACGGACACAGAACAAGCACAAATAGGTGACTTCATTAATGAGGAAACCTTTACAGGTGTGTTTACAAGTATCCTACCAGCATTTGCGGCAATTGGTGAATTAATACCTTTGGATGGGTATTATGGGACACGTGTGCGACCAAATGCAACCATGGTTGTTAAAACACAAACCGATGATCCATTATATGTAGAATGGCGACCAACTGCAACTAGTGGTAAGGTAGGTAGTTTTATGACGGATTTAAATGGTCGTGAAGATGGCTTTTCAAAAAACTTTGTTCAACATTTTATAGGTCAAGCATTTATACTTGGTATGGTCAAAAGTGTACTTCCACAACAAGGCGTAGTTGGAAATAATCAATTAAACATTTCATATGCTAATCAAAATGAAAGTTCAACATTTAGAATTAGAACCAATCTAAATGCTGATGAGACCATAAGGGCAAGTATCATTCATCCAAATGGTAATCGCCAAAGGATATCTTTATCTCAAATATCAGGCACGACCTTTTCAGGTACCTTTAATCGAGAAGAACCAGGTATTTATACATTAGAAGTAACGAAATATGATGGCAATGGTCAAATTGTTTTTACAAACTATGATTATTCTGCCTATGCATACTCAGATGAATTTATTAATGCGTTTGATGAAGAAACTTCGATTGTATTAATGGAAGATATAGCTATCAACGGTGGTGGGCAGTATTTATTAGACGGTGATAACTTCTTTACAATAGAAGCTCAAACCATTTCAGAAACAATAGATCCTTCCACAACACTTGTCATTATTAGCTTAATTTTGTTTTTATTAGATATTGTTGCACGTAAATTTAAGTTTAAGTGGCCTCATGAATTTTTTAATAAAAAAGGTATACAAATCGATCAAATATAGGATTAAAAATATAGATAATATACATATGTAAAGAAATCGGTTTATTTATTTATGAAAGCGTTGACAAAAGCAATAAAATAATTGTATAATGTAAATAAAGGAAATCGATATCCTAAATCAAAGAGGAGATGAAAAAAATGAAAATGAATAAATTATTTAGCGTGATATCTATTGCGGTTTTATCACTTCTAGTAGTGGCATGTACAGGTGGCGCAAATAAGGCAGAAGAAATTGTAGATGAACTATTAGGTAAAATTGAGTATCAAGGTGATGATTCAAGAACAAGTGTGACAGGCGATTTATATTTTCCACTAGAGTCAAGCATTGATCCAAATGCAGAAATCGAATGGTTATCTGAAAACTTAGATGTCATAATGGATGATGGTACAGTCATTAGACCAAATTCTAATATGCGTATCAAAGTTGAAGTATTTGTTAGAGTTGATGGTAAAGAAGCATCTGGCTCTATATCATTTATCGTATTAAAAGCTGATGGTACAGGTGGTAATGATCCTGATCCGACACCAGATCCAAACCCAGATCCTGATGTATCTGACGGTAAAATTAGTACAGCTGAAGAATTTATGGCAATTACTGATTTTAGTAAAAACTATGAGTTAACCAATGACATTGATTTTAAAGGTGCTGAAATTAAACCACTGGGTCGTATTGGTTCAGTCAACTGGCAAGGTGTTATTGACCCATCAGGTGTCTTTTCTGGTATTTTTGATGGAAAGGGCTTTGCTTTAAAAAATTTCAAACTAACTGGTAGTGCACATCCGTCAGCTTTCCAAGAAACAAATCAAGATGGTATTACAAGTTATATGTATGTTTCAATCTTTCCAAACTTAACAGGGACTGTTAAAAATTTAGCGGTTGTCAATGCCACAATTATTGGTGATGGTTTTAGTGGCGGTATTGCAGGTTTAATGGAAGGCAATGCTACATTAGACAATGTATTCTTTAGTGGTACTGTAACCTCAAATAAAGCATGGGGATCTACTGAAGGATGGGATGTACCAGGTGGTGCAATTGCTGGTATGATAGGTGGTACTGCAACAGTTAAAAATGCATTAGCAATTCCATCTGCATTAATGGGTAATAACTTAATTACTGGTTTTAACTTTTCTCCAAATACATCAAACATTTTCATCGTTAATGATGCAGTGAGGGATATTGTTGAATATGCAACACCTGAAAAAGGTGCAGAAACTCAATATTTACATCCAGTATCAGCAAATAAGGGCGGTAAAGGAGCAATTCCTTCGACATTCTCTCATTGGTCAAAGTATTATAACTAGGCGTTTTAATTAAATGGCAAGTATCAAATGCTTGCCATTTATAAATTGTAGGAGGTAAAACTTGAGAAAAATATATCAATTTTTGTGTATATTATTAATAGCATTAGCACTCGTTGCATGTGATACGACACAATCAAATACAATCTTTGAAGATATTTTTGATGAGGTAACTTTTATATATCAAGGTGATGATTATATGGAGCATATTACTGAAGATATTGATTTACTAAACTATTCTGATATTGCACCAGAGGCTCAATTTGTTTGGGTGTCATCACATCCTAATATATTAAATGAAGAAGGTAAAGTGTATCGTCCTGATGAAACAACTTGGGTAACACTGACACTATATATCGATTTAAATGGTGAAGAAGCATTTAAGTCATATCGTTTTCAGGTCATTGAAAAATCTTTAAAAGATCAATGGCAACTATTTGATGGATTTGATGCACCAATTATTTCTAATAGAAAATTATTGTTCCAAGATGAGTTTGATGGCGATTCATTAGATTTATCTAAATGGATTATCCAAGAAGGTAATGGTGTTGATTATGGTTTGGATGATGGTTGGGGTAATGGTGAATTTCAATGGTATAGTAAAGACAATATCGAAGTATCTGATGGTACTTTAAAGATACATTTGAGACAAGAAACAATGCCACTATCAAAGCGATATAGTTCTGCGCGTATTGCTACTTTAGGAAAACACGCACAAACATATGGCAGAATTGAAGCGAGAATACGTGTTACATCTGGTGATGGTTTATGGCCGGCATTTTGGATGATGCCTAAAGATAATTATTATGGAACTTGGCCTTTAAGCGGAGAAATAGACATTATGGAATCAATGGGACGTGTTCCAAATAGGGTATCTTCAGCATTGCATCATACCAGAGCTGGTGTTCATGCATCTAATTCGTATGATTTAGGCGATAAAACAGTTCAACATTATCATGTTTATGCAGTTGAGTGGCAACCAGGTAAATTA
>JBAYTJ010000076.1:0-5909 GCA_041675665.1 Acholeplasma sp.
ATTTAAACATCTGGGTTTGTCATTTAACCTGCTAAAAGGTCAGTGTAGCGATCGGTTTCATATGTATTTAACAAAGATTCTAAATCAACATCAGCATCTGGATTTAAACCATCCACATCAAAACCGTTGATTTGGTAGAATTCTTTTAAAAATAGTTTTGTACCATCAAGATCTAAGAAAGATTGATCAATATCTTTGCTCATTAAGTTGTTGATACGCGTTTGTAGGTCATTATCCATTTCTAGATGGTCTAAACGGATGCGACCTTGGGCATCTAGTATTCTATTATGACCATAGATCATGTCTTTAAACAAACGATGCTTATGTTCTAAAGTGGTTTCATGGGTACCGTTATTTGTCATTTCATCAAATAGATAGGATACATAAATAGGCATTTGTGGAATAAAGACAGATGCTTTTGAGACAATTGCCTTACTAGAAGAAATTAAGGCTTCTCCTTGATATTTATCTTTTAGTAGTCCATTTAGACTATCGGCAGTCGCCTCTAAGTCAAGTTTGGCTTGTCCGATTGTACCAGAGCGGTAAATCGCATCTGTTGTTTGTCCACCGATATATGTATAAGATACCGTTTTAAAGCCTTTGGCAAGCACGCCTGCACCATCTAAAAATGCAACCCAGTCATGCCAATCACCACCACCCATAACAAATACTGTATCCTTAGTTTCTTGTTCGGTTGCAGGCTCAACTGTAAGTGGTTCAACATGCATGGATTTAATATCGATGGTGCGACCAACTGCTGGTTTTCCAAGTGGTTTAATCGCAGAACGTACCAAATCACCAGTTTCGACGTTTTTACGAGCGCCGGATGCAAGTGAATATATCAGTAAATCAATTTGACCAAATTCTTTTTTAATAGTATCAAGAATCACTTGTTTTGTCTCTGGGATGAATGCATCTGCATTGAAATCAAAATGTTTAGTATCAAGATCTTTAATGGCATCTTGGAAGAAGATGTTATTCCAAAAACCTGCAGAACCTGTTTTATTACCACGTGGCATACTTTCAAAGGATACATTGATTGTGTTTACGCCTGCACCAAAAGCAAGCGAAATTCTAGAAGCTAGACCATACCCAGAAGAACCGCCGATAATTAAAACATTTTTTGGACCCTTATAGCTTGGTAATTTTTTAACATCATTGATATAATTATTTAACATCTGTTGAACACCTAATGGATTTGAGTTTGTAAAGAAGTTACTACGTATTGAAGGTTTAATAATCATTTTTCTCTCCTAATTTTTAATAATTGTTTTGATATTCAAAACTATTTATATATTATACATGAAAATGAGCCATTTGGGTAGTAGATGGTTTCGTTCAACTATAATAAAAAACCTAAGGCGGTAGCCTTAGGCTTAAAACTTATGTTACTTGAGTTCTAAATAACGTTTTTCAGGTTCTTTTTTAGGTTCTTTAGGTAGATTTAAATGAAGGATACCGTTATCAAATGTACCTACTATGTCTTCTAGGTCAAGATGACCAACATAGTAACTACGTTTCATGGTACCGGCATATCTTTCTTTACGAATGTACTTGGTCTCTTTATCTTCAGACGCAATATCTTTTTTTGTATGTGCCTCAATTAAAAGATAGCCATCTTCAATACTTACCTTTACATCATCTTTCGTGTAACCCGGAAGTTCCACAGATAATGTATAACCTTGATCTGTTTCTTTAATGTCTGTTTTCATTAGATTTGAGGATGAATTTGGTCCAAAGACATTAAAATCATCAAAGAAGTCATCAAAGAACCCTCGGTCTTTTCTAAATAAACTTAGCATATTAACACTCCCTTTTTTGTTTTGTTTAAACTTATTTCTAAGTTCACTTATATTATATCAACGATGATTAGCACTGTCAATATGTGAGTGCCAAAATATGAGAAATTTCCCAAAATTACTTTATAGTAAAACCCCTTTTGTGAGTATATAGAAGGTGATGATCGCAACAAACATTAATCCTAAAAATATATACTTTTTAAAGAATCATATATGCTAGTAAACTTAAGAAAATTAGCTTCAAAGTACGCGAAAATCTCATCTAAACGATGCTTTAAGCGTATAATGAGAGTGAATTAATTGTAAGATTAAAAATGAAGGCAGTATTGTAACCTGCATTAAAAGGATGGTGGTTTTAATCAAAACTAGTGTATTGGTGCACTGTAATAATGCACCCAAAATGGCGCGGGTTATTGACTTAAGTATTGCTATTGGACATAAGGACAAAGCATGCATTCAAACCCATGTTAGAGATGATTTTGTTTTAAAAATGATTGGAACAAATGATGCATTTGATCTAATGCATCTAGATGAGGTATCAGTAAGGATGCCCGATATTTTAGAAATGAACATTACTAATGCATTAAGTCATGGCAATGCGGCTATGTGCGAAGGTATAGTCACCCTAAAGGATAAAAGTGTATATAGTTTTTGCTTTGTCGTTAAGTTTGTGAATACTGCCAAACATGCTTTGATAAAATCTGGGCAAATTTATATAATTAAAAAGACTATAAAGTATTAAAGCGGTATGTAACTGCCTAATCCTTATAGTCTTTTTTTAGTTATTGAAATACTTTATTAGGGTTAAGTAAATTTTTAGGATCTAACGCATTTTTAATTGTGCGCATCACTTGAATATTGTTCGGATGTGTTTTCTTCATAAAATGTTCTTTTTTAAAGTATCCAACGCCATGCTCAGCAGAAATCAAACCACCTAGACGGTAAACTTCATCATATAAATCATCTAAAAAGGCTTGACGTTTTGTTTGCCACTGTTCATCTGTTAAATCATCTTTCATAATGATTGTATGAATGTTCCCATCACCAGAGTGACCAAAGTTCAATACACGAATACCATGTTTTTGCTCAAGTTCTTTTGTATAACGTATCATTTGACCAAATTTATTGATGGGTACAACTTCATCAAGCATTTCAAAATAGGTTGTTTGCATAATGCCGTATAGTATTGAATCGCGCATTAACCAAGCTGCTTTAGCTTCATCTGTGTTTAACTCAATTTGATCAACAACCTTACCATCTGCAATATTGCCTATTTTTTCTAGTGTTTGATGAATGTGTTCTAAGTTATTGCCATCAATAGTTAATAAAATATACGCATGACCTTTTCTTGAAATGAATTTTCTATTTAGGTAAGATTCACTAAACTTGATAGATTCACGGTCAAATAGTTCAAGTGCTGCTGGGATAAATCCAGACTTTAATATGTCGATTACTGTATCTGTTGCCGTAAACGCATCATCAAAAGCTAAAACCATAGATTTTTCATATTTAGGTTTTGGTATAAGTTTTAGCATCACTTTAGTGGTAACACCTAAGGTCCCTTCTGACCCGATAAATAAATCTAGCAAATCATAACCAGAAGCATCTTTGATGGTTTTACCACCAAGCTCTAAAGTTGTGCCATCTGCCAATACAACTGTTAATCCACGAACATTTTGTCTGGTTGCACCATACTTAATAGCGCGCATACCACCAGCATTGGTTGCTACATTACCACCGATAGAAGATGTTTTGGATGCAGGATCTGGTGCATACATTAAACCATGCTCATCAGCTAACTTTTGTACAGTTTCTAATAGAATACCAGGTTCAACGGTTAAAGTCATTGTTTCAATATCGATGTCTATTACTTTATTCATTAAACTTAAATCAATAATAAGTTCACCCCCATTAATAGGTACTTGAGAACCAGCAGCACCAGTGTTTGCACCACGTGCAATCATTGGTATATTATGTTCATTAGCAAACTTAACTGAAGCAATGACTTCAGATTCATTTACAGGTTTCACAACACCATAAACTTTATTTTCACCTAAGGGATTTTGATATGTATCAGGTACATCACTACCAATAAATAATCTATTTGAATCTTTAATTATATTTTGCATAAGAAGCTCCTTTTTACGTTTATATATAAATCCATTATAGGAAATCAGGACGACTTATTCAAAGATGAGAACCTAACCAGTAGTAATTTGTACAATAACTAAAGTAATCTGCCTTTATATGTTAAATAACACATAGTTAAGATAACGTTAACCCAATATAAAAAAACAATTCATTATGAATTGATTTTTTTAACAAACTCCGATTTTAATTTCATTTGGCCAAAATCTTTGATTTTACAATCAATATTATGACCATCTTTTGCATCTGGTGAAAGACGTATACTTGTTACTTTAGTACCTTGCTTAATGACTTGACTAGAACCCTTTACTCTTAAGTCTTTCGTAACAATTACATCATCACCATCCATTAAAGGATTATTATGCGCATCCATAACGGATGTTACCGTATCTGTTTTTAACTGAACTGGATCCCAACTGTACTGACACGCGGAACAAACCATTAATCCATTTTCTTCATATGTATACATAAAATCACAACTTGGACAATTCATAATATAATACCTACCTTATTTATCATAGTCAGTGTATTATAGCATATTAAAAGTTAATGTACATATTGGCTTAGTAAAGGGAATAGAAAATAATGTAATATAAACAATAAATTTTCCACCAATAAAAGTAGTTGCTCATTACGTATATAGGGTGAAAGGTAGGAAGAAAAAAATGAAAAAAATATTTAGTACGGCATTACTCATAGTTACAGCTATTACACTCGTTGGTTGTAAAACAGAAACCTCAAAGCTATTTGAGTTTGAAAATAAAGAAAGCATTATGGCTTTCCAGGCAGTATCATCGGTTGATGTGATTCAAAGCGAACAATTAGACCTTGAAACAACCGACAACACACTAGAGACAAATGTTACAGAAGAACAAGTTGAAGCAATTAGAACAGTCAGCCCTTACATTGATATGTTTGAAAATCTACTTACAAAATCAGACGGATTTAGTGTGGAAACCAAAACATCTGATTTGGAAGATTATGAATTTATGCAAGTGTTTTTAGTACCAAATATGGCAGGTGATACAGATACTTATGTTATGTATTACAATATAACAGATCAAACACTAGAAGATGATGCAAGTGAAAATGACGCAGATGATGACTATGATGACGATGATGACATTGATACAGATGATAATGATGATAACGATGAAAACGAAGAGATAGAATCAACAGATGATGAAACGAATGCTAATGAAGATATAGATGAAATAGCGTTTGAGTTTGAAGGTATCTTACGTTATAATGATCAAACATACGATGTCTTTGGTAAACAAGAAGTAGAAGCTGATGAACTTGAATTAGAGTTTATTACAATGATTGATGACAACAATTATGTGATTGTAAAATATGAGGTTGAATCTGAGACGTTAGAATTTGAATATGAAGTATATCAAGATGGTCAAAAAGTATCTGAATTTAAAATTGAGTTTGAAAACGAATTAGATGAATTGGAAATAGAATTTGAGTATAAATCAAATAATACTTATGGTAAATATGAATTTGAACTAGAAACAAAAGATGAAAAGACTATATTAAAAATAGAATTTGAAACAACCATTGATGGTGTATTTACTAAGGGAAAAGCATACTACTTAGTAACATATGATGTTGATAACAACCCACATTATGAAGTGGTATTTAGTGATTCAGTAGACGATGAATTAGAAGATTAAGTCTACGAATATAAGTGTGGTATGCTCATTCGTTGTATAATATAAGTAAATCATTTATGTTCATTGAAAGGCATTATATGAAACTTGATCAAGTTACCATTGACCAACTTAAAAACGGTGATGATACCCAATTTGAAAAACTATACCATGACACCAAACGCGGTGTCTATGGTATTGTCTTTTCTATCTTAAGAGATCATGATAAAACAGCTGATGTATTACAAGAGGTCTACATGAAAGTATTAATAAAGATCAACCAATATAAAGTAGGTTCTAATTTTAA
>JBAYTJ010000077.1:0-5896 GCA_041675665.1 Acholeplasma sp.
ACACCATTATCACTAGGTATTGAAACACTCGGTGGTGTCGCAACTAAATTAATCGAAAGAAATACAACAATTCCTACATCCAAATCACAAGTTTTCTCAACAGCAGCTGATAACCAGCCAGCTGTAGATATTCACGTTTTACAAGGTGAAAGACCAATGGCAGCTGACAACAAAACACTTGGACGCTTCCAATTAACAGACATTCCACCTGCAAGACGTGGTGTACCTCAAATTGAAGTGACATTTGATATTGATGCCAATGGTATTGTATCTGTTAAAGCAAAAGATTTAGGTACAAATAAAGAACAAAAAATTACTATTACAGGTAATGGTGGTTTATCTAAAGAAGAAATTGATGCAATGATCAAACAAGCTGAAGAAAATGCTGAAGCAGACAACAAACGTAAAGAATTAGTTGATGTTAAAAATGAAGCAGATAGCATGATTTTCCAATCAAGAAAAGCTGTTGAAGATTTAGGCGAAGAAGTAACTGATGAAGAAAAAGAAGCTATTGAAACAGCAATAAAAGACTTAGAAGAAGTATTAAAAGGTGAAGATGTTGAAGCCATTAAATCTAAAAACGAAGCACTCGCTAAAGCAAGTCAATCCATTGCAATGAAAGCATATGAAAAAGCAAACAAATCAAATGATGCAGAAGCAAAATCAGATACGGATTCAAACGATGATGATAAAGATGATGCTGTAGAAGCTGAATTTACTGAGAAAAAATAAAAAAAGAAAAATAGGAAAGTATAACAACTTTCCTATTTGACTAACATAAGGAAGCGATATATTATGGCAAAAAGAGATTATTATGATGTGCTTGGTGTTTCCAAGTCTGCATCACAAGACGAAATTAAAAAAGCATATAGGACTTTAGCTAAAAAGTATCATCCGGACGTATCTAAAGAAAAAGATGCAGAAACGAAGTTTAAAGAAGTTCAAGAAGCATATGATGTTTTAAATGATTCAAATAAAAAAGCACAGTATGACCGTTTTGGTCATGCTGGAACACAAAGCGGCGATCCATTTGGTGGTGCTGGTGGTTTTGGTGGTGGATTTGGTGGATTTGATGACATCATCAATCAATTCTTTGGCGGTGGTGGTGGTTCTAGAAGAACACGACAAACCTCCAACGTAGGTGAAGACTTAAACATGCGCATGACCATTGACTTTATGGATGCTGTTTTAGGTACGACCAAAAACGTCAGTGTAGAAATCACAGAAGATTGTGGTCATTGTCACGGTTCAGGTGCTGAAAGCTCAAAAGATGTTCATACATGTAGTAAGTGTCATGGACAAGGGTATGTTAATGTTGATCAACGCACTATGTTTGGTACAATGCGTAGCCAACAGGTTTGTCCACAATGTCAAGGTGAAGGTCAAACAATTGATAACAAATGTCATGTTTGTTCAGGTGCTGGACGTGTTAAAAAGACGAAGACTGTAGATGTAAAAGTACCAGCAGGTGTGGATAATGAAATGACATTAAGAGTACCTGGTTACGGTAATGGTGGTCGTAAAGGTGCTGAATCAGGGGATCTTTATATTACATTTAGAGTTAAACCACACAAAATATTTAAACGACGTGGTTCAGATATTATATTGGATGTTCCAATTACTTTTACTCAAGCAGCTTTAGGTGATAAAGTTGATATACCAACCATTCATGGTGATGTGGAGTTAAGTATTCCTGCAGGTATACAATCAGGTACTCAATTAAAACTTAAAAATAAAGGTACTAAAGATCCAAGATCTGGTAAGACTGGTGATCAGCACGTAATTGTAAGTATTGAGACACCTAAAAACCTATCTAGTGAAGAAAAGAAATTATTTGAACAACTATCTAAACTAGATGCCAACAGAAAAAAGACTGGTTGGGAAAAATTTAAATCATTTTTTACAAATTAAGAGGATTTATCCTCTTTTTGTTTTATAATAGTAAAAGAAAGGAAGTGGCATAAATTATGATATTAGTTAAACATCAAAATGAAGGTAATTTAGAACCCTACTTTTATTTTGCTTTAGAAAAGTATGTACTTGAACATTTGTTAAAAGATGATGAAACTTACTTTTTTACATGGCGTATAAAAGGTATCGTCTCAGGTAAAAATCAAGTCATTGAAAATGAAATCAATATCCCCTATGTCAAAGCAAACAATATCAAGTTTTTTAGACGACCTACTGGTGGAGGTTCTGTATATGCGGATGAAAACAACACCATGTTCACCATTATTACAAAACGTAGTGGTAAAGACTTCTCATTTAAAAATTATTTAGTAAAAATCATTGAAGCATTTAACAAATTAGGTGTTAATTTAGAGTTTAGTGGAAGGAATGATATTTTATTAGATGGTAAGAAAGTATCAGGTAATGCATTTTTGCAAAATAAATATGGTATGTTGATGCATGGAACACTCATGTATGATTTAGATATAGAAACAATGGTTAGAGCACTAAATCCACCAGATGAAAAACTTATATCAAAAGGTATTGCAAGTGTACGTAGCCGTGTCAATAACTTAAAACCATACTTAAATGGTATGAGTCATGATCAATTAGTAAATTATCTTGAAACTGAGTTAACCCACCAAGTGTATACATTAAATGAAAAAGAAGTTCAACGGTTAATAAAAGATGGTGCACAATATCAAAGTCACGAGTGGCTTTATAGAAGTCAACCTGAGTATACTCAAAAATTGTCTAAAAGGTTTAACTGGGGCCATATTGATATGCAATTGAATATTAAAATGGGTGTCATTAAAGATGTCGACATAACGGGTGATTTCTTTGAACTTAAAGAAGATTTAAGTGCCTTGGAAAAACCATTTATTAACCAAACATGGAGTTACCCGGTCATTCAAAATATCATGGATAAATTAAGGGTAGATCAAATTATACTAAACGCTACAAATAAAGATATATTATCCTTATTTGAACATGCTTTTTTAGACGACAAAAATTAAAAAATAATGCTTTGATTGCGGTGTTCTAACATATTTCCCTAATTTATGATAAAATACATAAAATCAATTGACTTATGATTGCTTATTTAATATAATTAACAAGGTTGAGGTGAAATGTATGAAATTAGAAACAAAACTTCTTGATGCTAAGACCTTAATTGATACGACAATAGATTTAAAGCATCTCATCGATAATGACATTGACTTGATTGCATTAAATAATGTGCATATCAAGGGCACAATCTATCGTGACTATGATGAGGTACAATTAGATTTAAAAGTGGCTTTAGACGTTGTACAAAAATGTACATTCACGTTAAAGCCTGTAAATTATCCTTTATCATTTGAGGTTGTTATTAACTTTTCAAATGATGAGGCAACATATGACTATGTCCCAACAGACATAATTGATTTGGATGCAGTTATCTTTGCAGAGATTATGCTACATAAAGCACTTAATGTTTACCATGAATCAGCAGATCTTGATGCATTTATTGCACCAAAAGAAGTACATCCAGCTTTTAAAAGTTTAAAAGAAAAAAAGAAAGATTAGGAGGTGAATACACATGGCAGTTCCATTTAGAAGACAGAGTAAGGGAAAAAAGCGCCGTCGTCGTTCACATTACAAGTTAAAGACTCCAACAATTGTAGTTGATCCACAAACAGGAGAATTTACTTTACCACATAGAGTTACACCAAATAGTGGTTATTATAAAGGTCAATTAGTTTTAGCTAAGAAAGTTAAAAAAGAAGAATAAGCCTTTATTAAAGAAAAAGCACGAGAAGTGCTTTTTTCTTTGGTATAATATATAAAAAGCAAGTTGAGGTCACAAGATGAAACATATTAGTGTCTTATTAAATGAATCCATAGATGCATTGAATATCGATCCAGATGGTATTTATGTAGATGCCACATTAGGTGGTGGTGGACATTCATTGAAAATATTAGAACAATTGAATAAAGGTCACCTATATGCATTTGATCAAGATGCGTATGCTATTATGAAGGCTAGTGAGCGTTTAAAGTCATATCATAACAAGACACTCATTCAAGCAAACTTCGAACAAATGAAGGATAAACTAAATCAACTAGGTATTTTGAAAGTTGATGGCATACTTTTTGATTTAGGGTTATCATCTTTTCAAATAGATGATGAAACAAGAGGGTTTTCCTATTTAAAGGATTATGATTTAGATATGCGCATGAATAAATCATCCACCCTAACTGCTAAAGACATCATCAATACTTATGATAGACAAGCACTTGCAGATATATTTAGGAATTATGGTGATGAGAAAAATGCTTGGAAAATTGCAGGGCTAATCACTGAAAAAAGACCACTTCAGACAACCTTAGAATTGGTAAGGATTACAGATATTGCAAACAAAGGTATGAAAGGGCACTCTGCAAAGCGTGTATTTCAAGCTTTAAGAATAGAAGTCAATAAGGAAATGGATGTTCTAGAAATAGCACTTAATTCAAGCTTAGAACTACTTAAGGTTGGTGGTAGATTATCGATCATTACTTTCCAGTCACTCGAAGATAAGATGGTCAAGCAATTTTTCAAAATACATAGTGAAGTGAACTTGCCAAGAAATGTTGACATAAGAAACTTACCTAAGCCACCTTTAAAAGTTATAAATAGAAAGCCAATTACACCAAGTAAAACAGAGTTAGAAGATAATTCAAGGAGTCATTCAGCGAAGTTAAGAATCGCAGAAAAACAAGCATAAGATAGCCTCGAGATATACGCTCGAGGCTATTTTTATGAGATGTTAGTCTTTTTTTGTAGGACTAGCAGATACCAATATACGAATATATTCTATATCATAGTGCTTAAAGACTGGATGTGATTTGATGGCTTCATAGATTTCTGGATAGTCTATTTCTTTAATCGTTGGGTTGTAGTCCGTCTCATCTTTAATGACCATATGTAAATGAGAGTCATGTTGATGATATGGATTATCTAAACCTAAATCATAATATTTCACGCCATCTAAATTAATCTCAATGATGAGATTATTATCTAAAAAGAATTGTAAGTTATTATATAATGTAGAAATATTTGAATAACCTTTTTTAGATAATTCATCATAAATTTCTTTAAAAGTTAAATGTCGGTCTTTAAGTACTTCAAGTAATGCTCTACGTGCTTTTGTAAAGCGTTTTTTAGAGTCAATCAGCTTTTGTGGTTTCATCGTATGATGCCTCCTTTAAATCGGAATGTTTGTTGAAATAATCACGCATGATCTTATGAACTTTGTCCTTAGTTTGTGTTAACGTTTGATGTTTAGATAGACCACGCTCAACTTCAACTGGTTTGAGAATATGCATATGTATTCTAGGCTTTTTCATGTAAAGTTTTTGAATGAAATTAGGCTTCTTATAAACAAAGACAAATGGTAATATTTTTGCATCTGCGTCGGAAGCAAATCTAAATGCGCCACTTAAAAATTTACGCATACCCACATGATATGGACGAATTGATGCCTCTGGCATAACAAGTATTGGTGTTTTTTTAGATAATTCAGCTCTTAGTTCTTCTAAGAAGTGTACCATTAACTCTTTGGTTTCAGGAATTGGAATACCACCGGCAACTCTTAAGATAGTACCAACAACAGGTAACCCCAGATTTGACTGGAGCATTGTAACATAGATTTTTCTTGGAAATAGTAGTGCACCAATCCATACGGCATCAAGCACGTGTACATGGTTAGATACCAAAATAAAACGGTCTTTTTTTAAGTGCTTTAAGTGCTTCCTACCTTTAATACGTAGACCTCTAAAGAGTATACCAAAGATGTATAAAGCAACAATCTTAATGAATAAGACAGTGAAAAAAGAAGCCATTTTAAAGAATGGATTGTGAATAAAAAAGGTATAATCCTTTTTTAGTTTTATTTTCTTTACGTTTTTAAGCACCTGATAT
>JBAYTJ010000078.1:0-5676 GCA_041675665.1 Acholeplasma sp.
AAATGATCTGACAAAGATTTGATAGTAAATATCATTTCTTGGATTCTCTGCTCTTAAGTCGGCAGGATTCTCATTACTATTCCCATTGTTTCCTGTTGGCGTACAAGCTATCAAAACTAGTAGCATGACGACTAATGTAATTAGACTTAATATTTTTTTCATATAGACATCCTTTTTATAAATTTATAATATTTATTGGTAAATATAATTTAACATAAAAACGATTATATCTTTATTCTATCAAACAATTAAGAGACATGTAAACGGTTTACTTTTACAGTTTTTAACTAAAATATTAAATATACATCAAAAATATCTTAATAAACGTCTTCACACAAAATTCGATTTTCATATTTGTAAAAAAATAATCAAGCGCTAAAGGGGTGAAAACGTTTGCAATTTTAGCCTTAACTATGTTACAATAACCATGATAGAAATCTTGCATCTATCAATAGAAAATCAAAATATAATTCCTAGGGGGAAAACATGGCAACATTAGAATTAAAAGACATCAATAAAATTTATCCCAATGGTGTTCAAGCAGTCTTTGACTTCAACTTGAAAATCCAAGATAAAGAGTTTATTGTATTTGTCGGACCGAGTGGATGCGGTAAATCCACAACCCTCCGTATGATCGCGGGCCTTGAGGACATTAGTTCGGGCGAGTTATACATTGATGAAGAATACAAGAACGACACTGCTCCAAAAGACAGAGATATCGCAATGGTATTCCAAAGTTACGCTTTATATCCACACATGACTGTGTATGATAATATTGCATTTGGTTTAAAATTACGTAAAGTTCCTAAAGCTATCATCAAAGAAAAAGTTCATGCGGCAGCGGAAATCTTAGGTTTAAAGCCTTACTTAGACAGAAAACCTAAAGCTTTGTCTGGTGGACAAAGACAACGTGTGGCATTAGGACGTTCAATCGTTCGTGATGCAAAAGTATTCTTGATGGATGAGCCTCTATCAAACTTAGATGCGAAATTACGTGTTCAAATGCGTGGTGAGTTAATTAAACTCCACAAGCAATTAGATACAACAACTATTTATGTAACCCATGACCAAATCGAAGCGATGACAATGGCTACAAGAATTGTTGTTATGAATAAAGGCTACATTATGCAAGTTGGTTCACCTAAAGAAATTTATGATAAACCATCAAGCATCTTCGTTGCTGGTTTTATTGGCACACCGCCAATGAACTTCATTAACGGAAAAGTGAATTCAAAAGGTATTTTCGAAGCTGGTAAATACAGAATTCAACTACCTAATGATAAATTAGAAGTCGTAACTCAAAACAAGTTTATCGATAAACCAATTGTATTAGGTATTCGTGCAGAAGATATTCATGATGATGAGTTAGTCATGAAAGCACATCCAAATGGTGTGTTAGATGTTGAAGTTGATGTTGCTGAATTACTTGGTGCTGAAACGAATATCTATATGGATATTAATGGATCAAACGTCATTGCTAAAGTTGATGCTAGAACCAACATTAGTATTGGTGATAAAATCCAAGTAGCATTTGACTTAAACAAACTACACTTCTTTGATCCTGAAACAGAATTAAGACTAGAACTTGATCCAAATGTGAAAACATATGCAAGAATGGCTGTTGAAGCAGCTAAAGCAGCTGGTAAAGATCTACCTACAACTGAAAAAGATAAAGAAGAAGCCTTGTTAGAAGAAGCTAAAATTTCTGCAGAAGAAAAAGATGACGTAGCTAAGCCAGCTAAAAAGGCACCTGCTAAGAAATCACCTGCAAAAAAAGCAGCTAAAAAATAAATTTTAATGTCAAAAACAGATCAAAAGATTGTTATACATAAAAACAGCTTAAAACTTAGAGATAAAGACTTTATCGAAAAGAAGTTAAAGTATAAGATGACAATTGTTGAATCTAAAAAGAAATATAATCGTAAACGATTAAAAACTAAAATAAATACAGAAGAAGTCTAGCAAGAGGATTTCTTCTGTTTTTTTTATCCAAACAAAGAAAAGGAGCAAGCTATGAGTTTATATAATATAGAAGTAACAAAAGCAGACGGACAAAAAGAGGTTTTAGAAAGCTATAAAGGTAAAGTACTACTGATTGTCAATACTGCTACAAAATGTGGTTATACAAAACAATATGAAGGGCTACAGACGATTTATGATACATATAAGGATCAAGGCTTTGAAATATTGGATTTTCCATGTAATCAGTTTATGGCACAAGCACCTGGATCTATTAAGAAAATCAACGAATTTTGTCAAATCAACTTTGGTACATCATTTACTTTATTTGAAAAAATCAAAGTGAATACCAAAAATGCACACCCATTATACATATACTTAAAAGAAAATGGACCAGAAGAAGTTATTTTAGATAAAAATCAACTGGTACCATCTGGTAAACCGAAAAATAAAATTAGTTGGAACTTTACCAAGTTCTTAGTTAGTAAAACTGGTGAAATTTTATATAGATTTTCACCAAAAGTTATACCTGAAGAATTACTACCATACCTTCAAGAAGCACTTAAATAAGTATGTGTAAAGATTGATAATTCTTGACTTATAAGCATACATTTGATATCATTATTTTGTTATTAAATTATAATAACACGGAGGAAAAAAATAAATATGGAAGATTCAAGTAGCGGACAGAGGACAACATTAAGTGATGATCCACACGAGGGGGTAACCTTCTAATGGGATTACAAATATTCTTAATTGTATTTTTTATTGTCCTAAACGGTGTATTTGCAGCAAGCGAGATCGCTTTAGTATCTGCAAGTAAAAGAGAGATTCAAGAGGATGCTGAATCAGGTAGTAAAGTCTCTAAAAAGGCTATAAGAGTATTAAAACTCATTGAGAATCCAACAAGATTCTTATCAACTATCCAAATCGGTATTACAATGTTTGGTTTTATTAATGGTGTGATTGCAGCTGATGCATTCTCCAATATGATTTCTGATCAACTTGCTAGTTGGACAGGACTTGAAACATTAATACTTATTCCAATTGTCACATTCATAATTACACTGATATTGACGTATTTTCAAGTTATATTTGGTGAATTAGTACCCAAAAGAATAGCAATGAAGTCCCCTGAAAAGGTTTCATATATGTTCATTGGTTTCTTAAGTGTGATAGCAGTTATAATGAAGCCATTTGTTGTATTATTAACATCATCAGCCAATCTAATCATGCGTTTAATGGGCATTAACCCGCAAGATGATGACGACACTTTATCCGAAGAAGAACTGATACTAGAGTTAAATGCATCAGAATCTAAGGGATTTATTGATCGATCTGAAAATGAAATGATTCAAAACATCTTTGAGTTTGATTCGACAACAGTTGATGAGGTCATGACACATAGAACTGAAGTCTCAGCAATCGATTTAGAATCAACAAGAGATGAACTTATCTCATTTGTTACAAATGAAAAATATACTCGATTTCCAGTCTATGAAGATAACTTGGATAAAATCGTAGGTACATTACATGTTAAAGACTTATTAAGATATATATCCGAACACCCAGATCCAAAAGATTTCAACTTGCAAGAAATGTTAAGAGATCCACTCTTTGTACCACAGTCAAAAAACACTAGAGCTTTATTTAGAGAAATGAAACTCACTAAGACACATATTGCTATCGTGATTGATGAATATGGTGGTACAGCAGGTATTATTACTTTTGAAGACTTAATTGAAGAAATCCTAGGTAATATTTCTGATGAATATGATGAAGATGAAATAGAAATTCAAGCGATTAACGATAATCAATATGAGATTGATGGTTTAATTGATTTAGATGATGTTGAAGATTTACTACACGCAGGGTTACCTGTTGAAGATTATGATACATTATCTGGGTTTATGTTAGGTCAACTTGGCAGATTTCCTGATGATGAGGAATCTGTTGTAGTCATCTTTAGTAATTATAGATTTGAAGTATTAGCTTATGAAGATCGAATCATTGAGCGTGTACTCGTTACACGTGTTGAAGAAGCAACAACTGAAGAACAAGATGATAATACAGATACGGAATAATAACCGTATCTGTTTTTTTATGTAATCAATAAAAAAAGAGTATTCCTAAAGCGGAATACCCTTTGATCCATGACTTATTTTGTTGGAACTAATTTCCAAAGGTCGAAGAAGTCAGTTGCTGTAATTGTAACACCTGCAACATCATCGAAATCGCCATCTTCGTTAGTTTCTGGGAAGACTTGATTATCTACTAAATAATCACCTGCAGCATAAGCTTGTGCATCATAATCTTTACCAATAGGTGAAGCACCTGTCATACCATAAGATGTACCTAATTGATTCTTAGTCTTAAGTAATTTAGGGTTTGCAGCAGTGTAATCAGCCATTAATGAGATTGTAGGTGTTTCTGCATCATCATCATGGTCTACTTTAGTAACGAAACCTGCAGCATTAACAACAGCTTTATAACCTTTAAATGCGCTATTGAAGTAAGCTAATACGATACGTCCATTAACAACTACAAATGAACCAAATGTGTAGTAGTCAAATGCACCTGTTTCTACAACTTCTTCTTTAATAGGATCCCAATAGCTAACTGAAGCACGTTCAGTCGCATCAGCTTTTAAAGTTTCAAAGTAATAACCATCTTCATAGTCACCTTTTTCAATTGGGTCGCTTGCTAATGCAAGTTCAGCTAATGCATAGAACTCATCAGTTGTAATAGATACCCCTGCTGGTGCTGGAAGTCTGTCATTGACATCACCGTTTGATTCGATGAATTTTTCAATAACTAATTCAGCTTGTTCATGCCACCATAAATCTGAATTCATGTTATAGATTTCAGCTTCTGAAGCAGCTACTTTATCCATACCATTGTATGTTGTATTGGTATCGCCTTCGATGTGGAATGCATTCCACTGAGCATCAACAACTTTGTCACCTTTTTTCTCGACAACTACCCAGTATACCCAAGTAGATGTATCTGTTGGTGTTTGACTTGCAAAATAGAACTTACTTTCTGCTTGTCCACATGCAGTTAGTGCAACTGCCATAATTAAAAATAATACAACGAAAAATCCTTTTTTCATGTTTTCCTCCATTTAATTTATAAGATATCGTTTGTTCGCATATATTATAATTCATACAGGAATAGAAGTCAAAGAATGTTATAAAAGAAAATGATATTTATGTGAAAGTTATTGCAGTTTCTTTCATCCATATAAAAATGTCCTTTTAATTATGATATCCGTTGACAAATCAATAAAAAAAGTCTACGAATCTTTGTTCATGTTAGACGATTTATGAGTTAAACTATAATTACTATAAATAATATTTGATATAATATCTTTATAGAAAGTGAAACATATAAAAATTAATAGGGGCTCTTTATGGACTTAAGGGATATTATTGACATCGTTATATCTATTTCTAACAACATATTTATATTACTTTCAATTGTCTTTTTATACACGCTAACAAATTATGATCTTCATCGGAATAAGCGCATCAAGCAGGTAGTCTCTGGTTTTGTTATTGGCTTGGTTGCGCTTTTTTTGATGAATAACCCATTAGATTTTAGACCGGGTATCGTATTTGATACAAGAACTATTCTACTACCTATTGCTGGATTGTTTTTTGGACCAATAACAGCGATTATTGCCGGGGTGAGTGCTGCAGGGTATAGAGTTTATCT
>JBAYTJ010000079.1:0-5674 GCA_041675665.1 Acholeplasma sp.
ACTTAGTGCAATCAAAAATAAACCAAATAATTTGTTGTTATGTCATCTTCCAAGTTTAGATGCTTTTAATAACTTTCCGACCATAGGTGCAACTGGAGAGCAATCGTTTAACATTAATGGAATGGCAGTTTCAATTGAATGTTTTCTTGATTTAAACTTTGGCGATTCTAAACCAATGGTTCAATGGGGTGGATATAATGAAAAAGCAAAACAGTATCAAGGATCACTTATGCATAAGGATTCTTACGCAAGAGAATTTACTATTAAGAATATTAAAAGTGGTGAATATGATTTAAGTAAAATTGGGACATTACTTGAGTACCTGTTTACTCAAATAATAACTAGCTGCATTTAGTTTTTATTGAAAAAAAGTATGCACACTAGATTTATGCCTGAAGTATTAAATGTATTCATTCAAGAGGTAAAAAATCAATAATTGATTGGAGAAGATTATGGATAGAGGAAATACTCAAGTAGACTTGTTTTTACGAGAAAAATATCAAATAAAGACTATACAGTCACTATTGAAAAAGATTATTAGATTTGTTTTGCACACGTCAAATATGGACTTAAATCTTGAATCATTGACAAATAGAGTATATGAGATTTTAGAAATACCTAAACCTTTGATTGATTTAAGATACCCGAATGGTCAGTTTATTCTAAAGCAAAAAATTGGTGCTGCAATTCATCAACTGAATGAAGAAAATGTACTTCATTATGAAAAAGAGGGTGAAAGATATTATCAATGTGTTAAATTTGAAGAAGAGCAAATTGATCAGTTAAAAGATTTGTTTTTTGAGTATAAACTTTCAAAAAGATATAAAAAATTTGTTAAAGAAGTTAATGAATCTGAAAAAAAGAGAAAACAGTTTACAAAAAACTATTCAAGCAAACGTATTTTATCCATAAATCTTGATGAATATGTGATTGGTAAAGGCAGTGGAAATTCGTTTTGTTATATGGTTGAAAGAGAATTATCTACTTATGGTGGTATTTTAGGGGGTACAGCAACTAAATTTGGTATTTATTATGATAAAAAGAATGCTAAATATCAGGTGTCTAAAATATGGAAAAAAGCAAACATCAATAAAAGTTTTGAACAGTTAAAATTAGAAGTCAAGAAAGTTATTGATTTAAGTATTGATAACAAACCATTTGATATAGGATTAAGTGAACTTTCCAATATGTTCAAATACAAAATTGCATATTTGTTTAATCCCGATAAGTTTATTAGTATTTATAGTGAAGGACATATAAATAGATTACTTGATGTCATTGAATTAAATCAGTATAAAGATGAGGATTTATTAACTAAAAGACAAATAATATTTAATCTAAAAAAATTGATTGCTCCAAATGACAAAAACAATGTGTTCATAGATTTTGTCTATGAAAATTATCGTGATCAGTTGTACTTAGATGAAAACTTGGAAAATGCTCTCAAACTTACTGATAAACTAGTGAAAATTGAGGTAGGCAGTCTAACTGAAAAAACAACTACTAACAAAGTGTCAAGGTCAAGAAAAAAACCAGATTATGATGAAATCAACAGAAAGAAAGGTATTCAAGGAGCATTAGCAGAAAAAAAGGTTTTAGAGTATGAATTGGAATTATTAAAAGATGTTTCTTTACCTAAAAATAAAAAACCTAAAATAGTATCAAAAAATTCATCTTTAGGTTATGATATTTTGAGTTATACGTTGGATGGTAAACCAAAAAAGATTGAGGTCAAAAGCAAATCTGGGGGAAGTTTAACTAACATTGATTTTTTTATAACTCAAAATGAATATCAAAAAATAGAAGAAGCTAAAGAGAAAAAAGAGATTTTTTCAATTTATTATGTGTTTTCCTTGTATAAAAATCCTAAGTTTATTGAGATTGAATGGAAAGATATTATGAACTTGAAAAATGAGGTTGTAGCATATAGATATCTATTAACAACTAAATAGAATTGTCTAATATGTATATGATAAAGAATTAGGTATTTTCTGAAAGATAATTTATAATTAGGCTATACATATCAGATTTAGGGAAAAAGCATGAATATGAAAATTGAAACTGAGAAGTGTAATGTAAATATGATGATAACAGAGATTTAGACTGAAATGTTTGTTTTGATATTTTTTAGAAACGGGGCACAATATGATTAATACAATTTTATTTAATGCTAATGAGTTTTTTGAAGCTGCGAGAAGATGTGATTTTCCTAAAGGTGAAGTAACCAAAGACAATTTTCCTCTAATGATTCCTGAGTTTGTTAATAGAGCTTTTGCCTGTGAATTATATATAAAAGCTATCGCTGAATTCACAAAAGTTAATATTAAAAAAAACCATAAACTGGATGAATTATTTAAAGAAATAAGTGATAGTGATCAAGAAGCGATTTATTCTCTGTGGAGAACTACTAACGGTAATAACATGATTGATAGTGATTATGTTAGAAAACAGTTTTGGAATAACTTAGAAGCTATCACCAATGTTTTTGTAAGATTTAGATATGCTCATGAATGGATAACTACCACTATCAGTTTAGAACACAGTTTTACCGCTGAACAGTTTACAAAGTTTTCACCAATGAGTGCAAGTAAACCTTTTGGATCACCACGTGTATATTCTGGATTTTTGAAACAATTTGCTATATCATTAAAAGTATATGCAGAGAAACTAATTCTATTTAAGTGATAAACATGTAGACTTGAATAGTACCAGTCATCTAAATCGTAATTTTATATATTGCATCACTTAATTTGTTGAGTATAAGTTTCAATTCGTTATTAAACTTATCAATCATACCGTATATGCAAAATCAAATAAATGAGAAGAAATAATGGGATGAGTAATTATGATAGATGATAAAGTGAAAAATTTGATAGAAAAATTCTCTTTTGAGAGTGACAATAAATACTTTACTGAAGTTCTTTATGTTGCCAATTATGCATCAAAACCACAAGCAGGTATGTCTAGTAATATGCAGTTAAAGGAAATTGAAAACCCTAATAGAGCATTAGCATTAATAGGCGATAGAGTTCTCAAACTTGTATTGGCTCAAGAAGGCAGAAAAATGTTTGATAATGTAGAGAAAATCAATGACTTTATAAACAGCAATGAATCAAATGAACATCTTGATTCTTTAGGGATTATCCAATCATCAAACGGATATTGTACAGAAAATGATAAAGTAGTCGAAAACAAAAAGTCAGATGTGATTTCAATTGCAACTATGATTGAAGCCATAATTGGATCACTTTATCTTGATGAGTATCAGAAATACGGAACATTTAATAATGTATACCAATTTATAATTAAATATATCATTACTGGTACAAGAAAGCAGGGTTTAAATGATTGAGCTAACTAAAGAGAACATTATTGAGTCTATTAGACAGATTGAATCAATTATCCATAAGATAGAGCGAATTGACAAAAATAAGCTCAAACAACCACAGCTGACTTTAACTGAACGAAGATTGGCTGCCTTGAAAATATCTCTCCAATTACTTAATACCGAATTAGAAGGAATTCAATAATACATGTTTCCATAGTCAAGGTTCGCTGGAATTCGCAACTAGATTTATATACATGATGTATCCTTACCTCCTATTTTCTCTTGAGTATGGAAACATATTTATGTTCCCTACCGCATTTTTTGCAAGCAATCTAGGGTTCACTAGGTTGGTGGAGTCTATTTCGTTACTTGAGTTAAAAAGACTTTCGTAAAGCCTTAAGTAAACAATAAAAACTAATCAATTATAAGGCGGAAGTTTTTGCAAATGCGCATGAAAACTATGATGATAATCCGTACTATCCAAAAATGATGGATTTATATAATAATGAAAAAGGTAGAACCTATGCAAGCACCTTCAACAGCTTAGCAAATTGCATTATCATTGATAGTAGAACTAAAATTGGACCTCCAATTCAAATACCCAACTTAGTTGAAGGACAAATTCAATGAAAAATATAAAAAATATAATAACAATACTTACTTTTTTATTAACTTATCTTTGTATGGGGGTTTTAATATATATTGCTGTGGCTGTAAGCAATATTAACTTTTCAACGTCACAAGAACTAGCTATGATTGGTTTTAATGGTACAAGCATCATGGTTATTATTACATTAATTGTTCATACGCTATTTTATTTTTTATAAAAAACTAAAAAGTCTTTAGTTTTGATGATAGTTTCCTTTTTAAATGTTACTAGTCTCATTTTAGTGCCCTATACTTTAGGCATGGTCTTAAGTCACTTCTAGTTTAAACATAATTTAAATGAATACGAACAGGAATTTGTACAATGCAACAGAAATTACCTAAAATTTTATACTTTATCATTGCACTTATCATAATGATAGGTTCAATTTTAGTCATAAATAATCAAGAATCAGCGACATCTAATGGTCAGTTGACCATTGAAATCCTAGCTATTGATGATACAGTCATTTCATCAAAATCAGTCAATTTTTTTAAAGGTGATACGCTCAAACAAATAATAGAAGATAACTTTGATGATGTTTTATTTGAAAGTAGTTCATTTGGTCCTTATTTGACTGGGATTGAAGGTTATGTTACACCCTCTGATTTCTCAACGTACATTTCAATTTATATTGATGGCGTTTATAGTACAGTTGGCATTGGACAGATAGATATAAGGGATAACATAACAATTACTTTGAAAGTTGAGAGCAATCAATGAGGCAATTAAACCAGATGAGTATATATGATATTGTATTAGTTGCAATATTGAGTGCTGTTGTTTTTATTCAGGAGCAATTCTTAAGTTTTTTACCAAATGTGCAATTAACCATTTTTTTAGTTGTGTTATTTTCAAGAAAACTAGGCATTCTAAAAACTTCACTGATTATTACAATTCACGTCATCATAGATGGTCTATTTACATCTAGTTTAGGCGTAATTTATACACCCTTTATATTTGTTGGATTAATCACGATACCTGTGACGTTAAATACGATTTTTAAAAAGGTTTCATCCACCATTGCATTATCATTTTTAGGTGTACTATATGAAATTATCTATAGTTGGTTGTTCTTGATACCGTTTGTCTATATATTACACGTAGATCCCGTGACTTATATAATTGCTGACATACCGTTTCAATTGTTATTAGCATCAAGTAGTTTTATGACAATTCTACTGCTATATGAACCAAGTTCAAACTTGTTTGATTTACTAAAAATAGACAAAACAGTATAAAGATACACAAAAATACATATAAATTGTGTGATTTGAGAAAAAAACACTAAAAATAGTGTATACTCTTATAGGTAGCTGATTTTCAACATTTTTATTTAGAGGTGTTTGTATATCAAACACCTTTTAAAATATAAAAATATAAAGAAACGGAAAAAAAAGACGCAATGAAATTTAATGAACTAAACATCATCGAACGTATTCAAAAATCACTAACCTTATCAGGTTACAGTGAACCAACACCAATTCAAGTAGATGCAATTCCTATATTACTTGAAGGTAAAGATTTACTTGCAAGTGCTCAAACAGGCACAGGTAAGACAGCAGCTTTTGCGATACCAATATTACAAAAAATATATGAAACAAAAGATCATAAGGCATCAAGAAAGATACAATCATTAATCTTAACGCCAACAAGGGAACTCGCACTTCAAATATATGAGAACTTTAGAGCTTATGCTA
>JBAYTJ010000080.1:0-5659 GCA_041675665.1 Acholeplasma sp.
ATGTTAAAACAGCATCTAACTACATTTTAGAAGAAGTTCAAAAAGTTTACCGCGCTCAAGGGGTTGAAATTTCAGATAAACACGTTGAAGTTATTATTCGTCAAATGTTACGTCGTATCATGGTTATTATTGAAGGTGATACAAATATCTTACCAGGTACTGAAGTATCAATTGATGAGTTCAAACGTGAAAATAAAGCAGTTATGAAAACACGTGGTCGCTTAGCTGTTGGACGTCCAATTCTATTAGGTATTACAAGAGCTTCCTTAAGAAGTGATTCCTTCTTATCTGCTGCATCGTTCCAAGAAACAACAAGAATCTTAACCGATGCTGCAATTAAGAGTAAAAAAGATGAGCTACATGGTCTGAAAGAAAATGTCATTATTGGTGGATTAATCCCTGCTGGTACTGGTATCTTACAAGAACAATTCTTCCACTATGATCAACCGGATGAAAAAGCACCATCTTATGATGATTTTGAATAATTAGTCATTTACGAGGCATATGTCAATCATATGCCTCGTTTATTTCATATGTATTGCATAAGTTCCATATATTTTGTATAATATAGTCATCAAACAACTATATGTAAAGATTATAAAGACTCAAGGGAGAAAGTTTTTATAGTCATAAAAATCAATAAAAAAGGATGCGGTGACGTATCCTTTTTTATTGGGTCACGTGTATGTATGTGAGAATTAGAAGATAGTTGTTGTATAATAGGGCTATAAATTAAGGAGGTATTGTTCAATGTTTAAACATGAAAAAGGTAGATATTTCTTAGAGGATGATAAGGGACGTATGGTTGCAGAAATCACCTATAAATATGTAGATAATCATATTGCAGCAGACCACACCTTTGTTAATCCGTCTTTAAGAGGCCAAGGTATCGCTCAAAAGTTAGTCGATAGCGTGGTTTTGCTTGCTAGAAAAGAAGGTAAGAAAATAGATCCGGTATGCCCTTATATATTAAAACTTTTTGAAAGAGATAATCAGTATAGTGATGTATATTTAAAGTAAATTTTTATGTTAAATTACATAGTTTAACTATTTTGCGTATGTTTTATGCTAAAATGAAATCATGTATTTTTTATATATATGATTCATAGATAGGGAGAAATCTATGCAAACCATTAATATAGCTTTATTTATATATTCTTCTTTATTGCTGGTTGCAATATATATGTATAGCAGACAAACTAAATATAGTTTAATGAGTGATAAGTACTTTAAAGCATTAATACAGATTACATTTGTATTATTGGTTTTTGACTTACTTGCTAGAATAGAAGGCATGGCACATCCAACGTATCCGTTTTTTAAACATGTAGGTAATTTTGTTACTTATGGAATATCTCATTTTATTCCATCTTTATGGTTATTATATATCCATTATAAAATATACGCTGATACAGAAAGAACTAAAAAGTTATATAAATACTTAATTATTATATCAGCCGTTAATTTAGTATTACTTATAATTACACAGTTTACTGGATGGTATTATTATATAGATGCAACTAATTTTTATTATAGAGGGCCATTATTTATGTGGACCCAAGTAGTAAATACATTATTAATGTTAGCCTCAGTTATACTACTCATTAGAAAACGTCACCGTATAAATCATAGTGAAATGGCCAGTAATTTAATTTTTACATTGATTCCAACTACTGGACTTATTGCACATATCATCTTACCTGGAATTGCTTTTATTCCGAATTCTATTACTATTGCGCTTGTTATTTTGTTTATCTTTGTTCAAAATAATCGTATGCGCAATGATCATTTAACTGGTATTTTTAATCGGCTTCAAATAGATATATATTTAGAAGATAAAATTAATCAAGCAAAAAAAGGACAACCATTTACTGCAATACTAATTGATGTAGATAACTTTAAAGTTATTAATGATACATTTGGGCATGTACTTGGGGATGAAGCCATAAAGAAAACAGTAAGTTTGTTATATGATGTATGTCAAAAAAATGAATTTTTAGCACGTTATGGTGGGGATGAATTTCTAATTATTACAACAAAACATGAACCTTATGATATTGAACAATTACTAAATAAGATTGATCAAGTTTTTGAATCATTTAACAAACGAAATAATAAATATCAATTAAACATTAGTTATGGCTATTATACATATGAAAGTAGCATGTCTTTAACGGATGCCGAGTTCCTTGATATTGTTGACCAAAACATGTTTAAAAACAAAAAAGAAAAAAGGCAACTTGGAGTTGTAGAACGTTCATGACAGATAATACGATATTAAAACATTTGAATGAAAAAGGGTTTGTTGTATCTAAGGTTAAAGGGGTTAGTATGTGGCCACTTTTAAACCAAAAAAATACATCAATTTATGTCAAGGCTGACAATCAGTATACTAAGAATGATTGTATCTTGTTTTTACGAAGTGATGGCGCATTAATTTTACACCGAATTTTAAAGGTTAAGCCGAATTACTATTTAGTTAGTGGTGATAATCAGTGCTTACTTGAAACTGTGTATATAAATCAAATTCAAGGTAAACTAACTGAGTACTACAAAAATGGTCAGACAAAACAACTAAAAGGGTTTAGATACCATCTATATGTTTTCTTTATTAGAACAACAAGACCTATAAGATGTTTTAGAGATTTTAGTAAAAGGATCATTAAAAAGATTATTAGACGAAAATAAATTGTAAAAACAACGACATTTTAGGCGTTGTTTTTTTATGTAAAGTTTATGAAAACGTGTTCATTATAGTTTCATTTTGAAATTTAAAAAAATAATGTAAAATAAGGCTAACCAAACATTTCAAGTAAAATAAGGAGAAACTGAATATGGAAAAAGACACACTTATCTTAGAAGAGATAGATATTTTAGTCACGCATGCATTAGGTGCATTAAGCAATTACATGGACTATACACAAGATAAAATAGATGAGATCGTTGCTAAAGTATCCGTTGCTGCAATTGATGCACACGGTACACTAGCAAAACTAGCGGTTGATGAAACAAATAGAGGTGTTTTTGAAGATAAAGCCACTAAGAATTTATTTGCTGTTGAATATGTTATTAATCATATGAGACATTTAAAGACTGTTGGTATTATTTCAGAAAACAAAGTCACAGGTATTACAGAAGTTGCTGATCCTGTAGGCGTTATTGCTGCGATAACACCGGTTACAAACCCTACATCAACAACGATATTTAAGGCACTCATTGCACTTAAAACTAGAAATCCGATTATATTTGCATTCCACCCGAATGCACAAAAATCTAGTTTAGAAGCAGCAAGAATTATTCGAGATGCTGCCATAAAATCTGGTGCACCCGCACATTGTATCTCATGGATTGAACATCCTAGTTTAGATAATACGAATAAGTTAATGAACCATCCTGGTGTTGCAACAATTCTTGCAACTGGTGGTAATGCGATGGTTAAAGCGGCATATTCTTGTGGTAAACCAGCACTTGGTGTTGGTGCAGGCAACGTACCAGCATACATTGAAAAATCAGCAGACCTTAAACAAGCTATTAATGATATTGTTATGTCTAAAGCATTTGATAATGGTATGGTGTGTGCATCTGAACAAGCAGCTATCATTGATAAAGAGATTTATAAAGAAGCACTTGCTGAATTTAAACATTTACATACTTTTTTATGTGATCAAGAACAAAAACAAATGTTGGAGACATTTATGTTTCCAGATGGTGTTAAATTAAATCCATACGTGGTTGGGAAATCCGCATACCATATTGCAGAATCTGCAGGCTTTGTTGTACCTAAAGATACCAACATTTTACTTGTTGAATGTAAAAATGTTGGTGATAAAGAACCACTGACAAGAGAAAAGTTATCACCTGTACTTGCTATACTAAAGGCAAAGGATAATGAAGAAGGTATTAAGTTATCTAAACAAATGGTTGAACTAGATGGTTTGGGTCATTCAGCAGTGATACACACAAATAACGATGCGTTAAAGAAATCTTTTGGAATTGATTTAAAAGCCATCCGTATTATAGTTAATTCACCAGCAACCTTTGGTGGTATTGGTAATGTCTACAACAGATTTATACCATCTTTAACATTAGGCTGTGGCTCATATGGTAAAAACTCTGTATCAGATAATGTGAGTGCAATTCATCTATTAAATATTAAACGTATTGGGGAGCGAAAGAATAATATGCAATGGTTTAAAGTACCATCTAAGATTTACTTTGAAAAGGATTCTATTGAATACTTAAGACAAATGCGTGATGTACATAAAGTAGTCATTGTAACAGATCGAGTCATGGTTGATTTAGGATATGTTAAAAAAGTTACAGATCAACTAAGTTTAAGACGTAATCATGTTGTTTATCAACTGTTTACTGATGTTGAAGCAGATCCTTCAATAGAGACAGTTATTAAAGGTTACGAGTTAATGAAAACTTTCCAACCCGACACGATTATTGCTATTGGGGGCGGTTCTCCAATGGATGCTGCAAAAGCAATGTGGTTGTTCTATGAAAATCCAGATGTAGATTTTAATGACCTTAAACAAAAGTTCATGGATATTCGTAAACGTGCATTTAGATATCCTGATTTAGGTAGAAAATCAAAACTTGTATGTATACCAACAACATCGGGGACAGGTAGTGAAGTTACACCATTTGCAGTTATCACCGATAACAAAGAAAGTAAAAAATATCCATTAGCGGATTATTCACTGACACCTACAGTTGCTATTGTGGATCCTGCATTAACACTGACTCAGCCAAAATCAGTGACAGCTGATACAGGTATGGATGTATTAACACATGCGGTTGAAGCTTTTGTTTCTGTACTGGCAAATGACTATACAGATGCACTTGCTATACAAGCAGTTAAAATGGTCTTTGAGTATTTAAAACGTGCATATGATAATGGAAATGATTTCGAAGCAAGAGAGAAAATGCATAATGCATCGACCATGGCTGGTATGGCATTTGGTAATGCCTTCTTAGGTATTTCACACTCAATGGCACATAAAGTTGGTGGTAGATACCATATTCCTCATGGTCGTATAAATGCTATTTTATTACCACATGTCATTTTATATAATGGTACAGTACCTGCAAAACTTTCAACATGGCCAAAATATAAATACTATGTAGCAGACCAAAAGTATATGGAACTTGCAAGAGCCATTGGTTTAAACCCTAAGACAAATAAAGAAGGTGTAGAAATGTTTGCTAAAGCGTGTTTTGATTTAGCAGCTTCCATTGGTATAAAGATGAGCTTTGCTAATCAAAACACTGATGAAAAAGACTTCTTAGCACACAGTGAATCCTTAGCATATCTTGCATATGAAGACCAATGTTCAACAGCAAATCCAAGATTACCACTTGTTCAAGATATGAAAGAAATATTAGAAAATGCGTATTACGGAAAAATCTTCGTTTAAGTTTTGAATATAATAAAAATATCAACTATTTCAACATGAAAAGTTGATATTTTTTTTAATTACTGAAAAAATTAATCTAAATCATCCCTATTTCAATGAAAAAAACAACTTCAAAGATTTAGCCTTTATAAATGCTATATAATAAATTAGAAAGATTATAAGTAATACATTACATTGAAAAATTTGTATTTTTAAAGCTTTATGATTAAATACAGATGTATGAACAAACAAGGAGA
>JBAYTJ010000081.1:0-5657 GCA_041675665.1 Acholeplasma sp.
ACCTCCTTCTTTTGTAATAAGTATGTGGTACGAATTTATCTCCCACTATGGTGTGTTCACACGCGGAAATATTCTATCATTAATGACCCTCAATGTCAACAATAAAAACATGAGGCATCCGTATTTTCCCACATAGTAACACTATATATTTTTTATATCCTGCATTCTTATTATAAATATCCAACACTTTAGGTTTTAATACTTCTATAATACAGCTAAATATATGCTGATAACAAATAATGAAAAAGGTTACAAGTTTTAGTAGATTACCAGAATGGTGCTTTCCGGTATTAGATATTGATTTAAAACATAAAGGTACCCTTATGATTATCAAGATTGGTTCACTTTTAATGATAATAGGTTTTGCTGTTGGCTATGTAATTTATAAAAAATACTTTGGAGGTATTTTATTTTGGGATATTGTCGTAAAGTAACATAGTAACCTATAGGTGCCTACTTCCTAAAAGATACCGTCAATGCTATAATACATACAACCATTAAATATGAGGAGGTCATTATGGAAAATTTTCATACAAAAGATATGATGCACATCACAGATGTGACATTAATGGTTTCAAATATTGAAACATCCTTAAAGTTCTATCAAGAAGTTCTTGGATTAAAACTTATCAAACATAACGCTAATCAGTATCAATTAGGTACACACAAAGATAAAGTATTATTAAACTTAATTTATAACCCACTTGCAACACCAAAAATGCGTACTACTGGTCTATATCATTTTGCTATCCTATTACCTACAAGGGTGCACTTAGGTCAGTTTATTAAGCATATTATAGCAACCAAAACTCAAATCACTGGTGGTGCTGACCATGGTATTAGTGAAGCTTTATATTTAGATGATCCGGATGGAAACGGTATAGAAATATATGCCGATAGAATACAGTCTGAATGGCCAGCATTTGATGAAGTTATAAATGCACCAATGAACTATCAAGACTTAGTACTCAATGCACCTATTCGATCTTTTACTAAGATACCTGATGATGCAATTATGGGTCATATCCACTTGCATGTTGCAAATATGGATACAGCAAGACAATTCTTTATTCATACATTAGGTTTTGAAAGTACTATGGCATACGGTCCAAACGCAGCTTTTGTTAGTGATTTAGGTTATCACCACCATATTGGATTTAATGTTTGGAATGGACAAAACATTCCAAACACACCCGAAAATGCTACTGGTTTAAAAGCTTATACGCTTTATGTACCACTGAGCCGTTATGATGCGCTATTAGCACGCTTAAAGGCTAATAATACAGCATTAAATAAAGATGATGATAAAGTATTCATCTATGATGTAAACGGCGTTAAAGTCTATTTAAGTACGACATTTTAATTTAATTAAAACAATTAGCCTATCAGTTCTTGATAGGCTTTTTTTTAACCGGAAAATATATCAACATTTATTTACTACATACCATAAAAACTTACCTTTTAATCGGGAATAATTTTGCCGATTATAATAATGTTATAACAAAGAGAAAATCCCACCTAAAAGGTGGGACTTCAAGTATTAAATATTTACTTTTTAATTGTAATAAATCCTAGGTGCGTTTGAGTCTCTTTTTCAAAGGTATATGAGAATATTAAACTATCTCGTTCTGGATTATTTTCAAACACACTTTCAATATATTCAATATCAATGGTTAATACATCATTTTGATATGTGTAATTTGATTGTGTAACTTCATAACCATTTAATCCTTTAAATGTAAAGCCTACACTTTCAAAAGTAATGATAATATCTGATTCAAAATTTGTTGTAAGTCCATTTGTTGATATAACAAATGGTTTTGAATCTTCAAATACAACAATCACTTCTATTTCTTCTGAAAAAAGTGAATCTGTATAGCCTGAAGCTTGTGCGATAATACTTACTCTGTGTACACCATCTGTGGTAAAGGTGTAATGATTTGTTGTTACAACAACATCAATATTATCACCAATAATTTTATAGTTCGTTGCATGTTCCACAGCATCAAACGTCAATGTATTTTCACTAAACTCAAGATTGGTTGGTGCATCTAATCGGGGCGGTGTTGGATCACCTGGATCAGATGGTATGACAAATTCTATTTGACTTGAGAATAACGAATCTAGGTAACCATCTGCTTTAGCAATCACACGTACACGATATGTTCCAGCACCTGTAAAGGTATAACTGTTAGTTTGGATTGTTACACTAAAATCATCAGCTAAAATGAGATAACTTGTTGCATGATCTACAGCATCAAAGGTTAAAGTATCTTCACTAAACACTAAGTTTTTTGGTGTGGATAAACGCACCAATGGTTTATTATCTGTGCATCCAACCAATAATAATACACTGATTAAACTTAATATTAAACTAATTTTTTTCATATAATCATCCAATTCATTTATATTTTTTATATTATATCTATTGTATCATGTATCCATACATCTTAAAAACATTAAACATATCTTTATATGGTGTATTGACCAAATTTATGTATGAGGTTTTCTTCTGATGTACTAAATCTTAAAACATAACTTTTTGTATCATACCAGGGATTTGTATCTTCATATAATCCTAATGTATAAGTTTCGATTTCAACAGCATCAACACTAGAAAAGGTGCGTTCAACACGCGTTTTACTATAAACTGTTACTTTCATTTCGGTAACGCTTTTATGGATAGTAAACTCAAATTTTGAGTTTGTTAACGTATACTGCACTTGAAATGTATACTTCGTAAGTATTTCACCATCAAACCCATTATATACATAGTTAAATACTTGCTCTCTTGCTTGATTTACGTCTGCTATATCAATCGTTATTTCTTCTAGATTTTTTTCAATGAGTGAAATTCTCATCTTTAATTCCTTTAATTCACTTGGCGTTGTCATGTTTTCAACGAAAGCAAAGTCGTTTGATCCAAAAAACTCATAATATATTAATTCTTCGCTATTATTATTGCTGGTATGACATCCAGTTAGTATGATTACAACGAATAAACTTAATACCGTGATGATTCTTTTCATGTATGCATTTTCCTTTATTTATATTTTAAAATTAATTTTCATATGATTATGGCTGAATAATAATACCACTACCATCTGTGATAACCGTTGGTAGTTTACCATCCCACACATCATAGTATAGTTGTTTAATAACAATTTCAGATACTTCTTGAATGGTTAAGAATCCACCGGTTCCATTTGTTTCAAACTCTATTCTAACTTGAGCGGATTCAAACTGACCATCATACATCGTCTGAATAGCATTCACTGCAGCAGCATTTAAAACAGCTTGCGCTTCTGCTTGTTTTTCGGCAACTTCTAAATCAGCTTGCGCCTTAATTAAAGCAATCTGAGCATCTGTTTCCGCTTTAATACGATTTGTTTCATTAATAACGTCTTGTTTAGCTTTTTCTTGTTGTGCGATTTCAATTTGTTGAATAGCTTTTGCTTTATCTTGAATGATCTGTTCAATTTCTGTACCTGCATCCACATCATCAATTGAAACTGACACTAATGTAATATGATAGATTTCCATTAAATCATTTGATAATACATCTCTAAAGGATGCACGTACCTCTTCAAGCGATACACCCATAATGTCAAAGATATTATGTTGTGTTGTAATACTTTGAAGATTCTTTTTCACAATAGAGTTTAACTGTTCTGTAGAAATATCTACAGTACCTGTTGTACGGTAAAATAAACCTGCATTTTGAGTTTCGATACTATAAATTACTGTAATTTCAAACATTGCATAAATGCTGTCTTCTGTTTGAGAATATACTTCAATATATGCAGTTCTATTGGTTGTAGAAATGGTTGTCACATGTCTAAATGGAGATTTTGCATGTAGACCTTGTCCATAAGTCTCTTGTAGTACACCACCATTTAACTCATCATATATAATACCAACCTCGTTCGCACCTACTGTTGTAAAGGCACCCAACCCTAAAATAATAAAAGCAAGTGGAGCAGCTAAAATAGAAAAATATACTTTAGAACCGTATTTACTTTTATAGTACACTGAGAAGCTAATAGCTCCACCTAATAAAACTAAGAAAACGATGACACTTGAAATAACATATAGCATGTTAAAACATCCTCCTAATAAATATAAGATACAGTTATCCCTAACCGCCTAAATGACTGGTTTATTCATTATTTGATTGTGATAAATGTTCATATATATTATACCATCAAACCACTAATTTTTCTTTTAAATTCATAATATATATGCAGTAAAGTTCCACTTTTTTACATACAAAAAGACGCATAAATGCGTCTTTCATTATAATAATTATTGGTAAATTCTTCCTACCAACTCTGGATGATCTATAAACGGGTTTCTATTGTTTTGATATCCATAAATAATATTGTTTCTATGTATCTCAAAGTCATCTACAGGATCAGCTAAATGCCAATCAATAAAGGTTTGTAAGTAACCAATGTTAGAAATATCTGTATCATTACCCCAACGAATATCCATATAGAATATAATTCTTGCAACATCTCCTCTATGATCATCACCTGGATACCATTCACTTTCATAATTACCAAATCCAGCTGCATTGTATATTTGACTTGTAAATATGTTATTACTTCTAGTTGAATTTACATTCGTATCAGCTGCACGAAGATTGTGTAGATCAGATTCTATCCCTCTTGTTGAATCACCTGGATTATAACTACCTGTTCCAAATAAAGATTTAGCCCATACATGCTCTCTATTCCATGTTGCACCACTATCCCAAACTGGTAAGGCATAACCTTCATCTGGGTAACCTTCACTTACAGACCCCTTTAAGGTGTCTGTATAAATGAGGTATAAGTAATCTGTGTTAAATCCAGTCCAAACATCAGTTTCTTCAAGATAATCTCTTGCTTGTCCATACGTAGTTGTCTCATATTGACCTGTATCATTTAACAATGTATATAATGTTGAACTTAATTGTTCATCGCTTAGTCCATCAAGTGTTTGATAATAGCCACTATATGTATTGCTTTGTTCTACATTTACATAAATAACCAATATTAGTTCACCAATATTTCCAGCTTCATCTGATGCTGTCCATATGATTTCATACTGACCTTCTTGTGTAAACTCATATGCTTTATTTGATCCAGTATAAAAATTGTTGATTAAACTTGTATCTATATTAATATTTTGTAACTCACCATCAACATTATCCATTACTGTAGCAACAGGTAATATCCAGTTATCCCCAACAGATAGGTGAACCGGACTCACGTCCGGTTCTATTGTTATATTTGGTGCTTCTTCATCTATTGTTGGGTTTGTTACTGGGGGAGTCCGTGTACTTTGATACCAGTAAATGCTAATCCAGAGTTCGTACTAGAACTATTTATATGAACTACTATTTTAATATATGAATTCGATGGAATATTTAAATCATCAAAAACTATTGTACTAACTTGAGTTCTTGTTGATACTGTAGTCCAATTTATACCATCACTGGATATTTGCAAGTAAATATTTCCAGTGTTTCCAAGTGTTCCAAACTTAACTGCTCCATGTATTTCTACCCTAGTTATTGTATCACTAAATTGAAAATCAGTCCTAATGCTTGCTGAAGGGGTAGAATATTCAGAGGATGCCAGTTTTCCACCAAGACGAGTTGCGTTTGTCAA
>JBAYTJ010000082.1:0-5608 GCA_041675665.1 Acholeplasma sp.
AATACATTATCAGTATTCTTTAAAGAAGAACAAGCTGGTTTCTTAGCAGCTTATGCGACTTACAAAGATGGATATGATCAATTAGGATTTATGGGTGGTATTGCCGTACCAGCTGTTCAAAGATTTGGGATAGGATGGGTAGCAGGTGCTTATCAAGCAGCTAAAGACGCTGGTGATACTGAATATGCTTACAATCCGACATACTATACTTACCTAGGTAGTTTTGGACCTAGTGATTCTACTAAAAATGAAGCTGTTGCTTGGTTCTCACAAGGCGTAGAAGTTATTCATGCTGCTGCAGGTGGTGCAGGTTCATCTGTAATGGCTGCTGCAGAAGAAAATACAACTTCAGCTAATCCAAAATGGGTTGTTGGTGTTGACTCTGATCAAGCAAGTAACTCAACTAGAGTACTAACTTCAGCAATGAAGGGTGTAGGTGAAGCAGCAATGCAAGCATTAGAAGCTTTCTATGATGAAGATTTCCCTGGTGGTGAAATTTGGAACTTAGATGTTAATGCAGAAGCAGTTGGAATTCCAATGGCTACTTCCAGATTTGCAACATTCTCAGACGCAAATTATACAACTATATTTAACACACTAAAAGCAGATACAATTACTGTACCAACAACTGCCGCAGAATTACAAACTTTCATTGAAGATTTAGGCTATGAAATGCCAGAAGGTTTAGCAACTAAGATTGCCCCACCTTCTGCTTAATTTAGTTAAAAGTTATCATATTAAATAAAGGGGGACATTGATTTGTTCCCCTTATTTAAAATAAACACTTGGAGGCATAAATATGGTTAAAATGAAGGGTATCACAAAAAGATTTGGTAACTTAGTTGCTAATGATGCTGTTGATTTCGAAGTTAAAAAGGGTGAAGTACATGCATTATTAGGTGAAAACGGTGCTGGCAAAAGTACGTTAATGTCAATTCTTTTTGGATTATATGCTCAAGATGAAGGACAAATATACATTAATGACACTTTAGCCGATATTAAACACCCGAATGATGCTGCAAAGTATCGTATTGGAATGGTTCATCAGCATTTTAAGTTGGTGGAGGTTTTTTCTGCATTAGATAATATTATTCTAGGCTCAGAAGAGACGAAGCACTCATTTATCGTTTACAAAAATGCTCGAAAGAAAATTACTGATATTATTGAGAAATACAATCTCCATGTAGATTTAGATAAGAAGGTAAATGAATTAACTGTTGGACAACAACAAAAAGTAGAAATTATTAAGATGTTATACAGAGACAGCGATATTTTAATTTTTGACGAGCCTACAGCAGTTTTAACACCTCAAGAGATTAAAGAGTTAATTGAGATTATTAAGAACTTTGCTAAAGAAGGTAAGGCTGTAATTTTAATTTCACATAAATTAAACGAAATTAAAATGTCTTCTGATCGATGTACGATTTTACGTCGTGGTAAGAAGATACAAACATTAGATGTTAAAGATGTAACAACGGATAAGATGGCTGAACTTATGGTTGGTAGACCATTAATACAATCATATGAAAAAGCACCATACAATCCGAAAGATAATATATTAGAAGTTGATAAGCTAACGGTACATGGTCGTGATAAAGATATTCTAAAAAACATAAACTTATATGTTAAAAGTGGTGAAATAGTTGGTATTGCTGGTATTGATGGTAATGGACAAACTGAGTTGGCAAACGCTTTAACTGGGTTAATACCAGTTACATCAGGTCATATCCGATTAAAGGGTAAAGATATTACAAAACTTTCAATTCGTAAACGCTATGAAGGTGGATTATCACATATACCAGAAGACAGACATAAATATGGACTTGTCTTAGATTTTAAGTTATCTGATAATTTAGTCTTACAAAGTTATTATCAAAGACCATTTCAAAAGTTTGGTATATTAAATCACAATGTCATTGAATCCTATGGAAAGAAACTGATTGATAATTATGATGTAAGAACATCAAATGGTATTGATACGATGACAAGAAGTATGAGTGGTGGTAACCAACAAAAAGCTATTTTAGCCAGAGAAATTGAAAAAGAACATGACCTGTTATTGGCATTTCAACCAACTAGAGGTTTAGATGTCGGTGCAATTGAACACATTCATAAAAATTTGATTAATGAGCGTGATACTGGACGTGGTGTCCTATTGATAAGTTATGAACTTGAAGAGATTTTTAATGTTTCAGATCGTATCCTGGTGATGTATGAAGGTGAAATCACTGGTTCGTTTAAAACAAACGAGGTTACAGCTAATGAACTTGGATTATATATGTCAGGATCTAAAAGGAGTACATTATCATGAATAAAAATGAACAACCGACAGATTTAAAATTATTAGATAAATTCCTTGTAACATTGTCAAATATATTTAAAGTCATTAGACCGAGTTTGATTGCTATTGGTGTGGGACTAACTTTTGGATTTATTATAATGCTAATTTTTAATGCATCAGGTGCATTTCAGGGGCTAATCACATTGTTATCTGGTGGTCTTGGAAGTGGTATTAAGGTTTTAGGAGATATCTTATTACATGCTTCACCGATTATTTTAACAGGTGTTGCGCTCGTTGTTGCTTTTAAAACGGGATTATTTAATATTGGTGCATCAGGGCAAATGATAGTTGCAGGGTATGTAGCAGTCCATGTTGGTGTTTTATGGAATCTTCCAGCACCGTTGCACTGGATTGTTGCGCTTCTTTTTGGGACTTTGGCAGGGGCTATATGGGGTGCAATTCCAGGGATATTAAAAGCCTTTACAAATACAAATGAGGTTGTATCAAGTATTATGCTCAACTACATTGGTACATTTTTAGCTGTGTTCTTAGTTAAAGCTAATGTATATAATGGTGCAACAGCAAAATCCTTAAATATTCAAAGTAGTGCTGAATTACCTGGTTTTGGACAGTTGTTTGGCAATTCTAAAGTTAATATTGGTATATTAATTGCTATTGGTGTTGCAGTATTAGTCTATTATTTATTTAAGAAAACAACCTTTGGATATGAGCTTAAGGCATCAGGGTTTAATAGAGACGCTAGTAGATATGCCGGTATGAATGCAAAACGAAATATCGTATTATCTATGTTAATTTCAGGTGCGATTGTTGGTTTGGGTGGAGCAATTCAATTCCTAGTCATTGGTACAAATATTGGTACAACTTATGACTTATTACCACAAGGGTTTGATGGTATCTCAGTTGCATTACTGGGTTTAACAGATCCAATAGGTTCAATATTTGCAGGTACATTTTTAAGTTACATTAGACAAGGTGGATTTTATATGCAAGTCAATGGATTTCCACAGCAAATTATTGATATCATCATTGCTGTCATTGTCTATACAACCTCCATATCTGTTGCAATTCAATTATTCTTCAAGCATTTAAAAAATAAAAAGCTAACCAAGCTAGTAGAATCTCCTGATATAGAAGGAGGTAGCGAAAAATGACATTGATAATTCAGTTGACACTTGTTAGTGTAGTGCCATTATTGATTGTAGCACTTGGTGGACTTATGTCAGAAAAAAGTGGTGTAACAAACATTGCTTTAGAAGGTTTAATGTTACTTGGTGCATTCGTTGGTGTATGGGTTATTCGTGAACTACAAAATAGTGCCAATCCGCTACCAATGCAAATGATATATTTTATTGGTATACTTATTGGCGGTATTGTTGGTGGGCTATTTGCTATGACGCATGCTGTCGCATCCATTAAATTTAATGCTGATCAAATCATTTCTGCAACAGCTCTAAATTTATTTGCACCAGCTTTTGCTATTTACACTGCAAGAAGTATTCAAGGTGCTCAACAAATTCGTTTTGCTGCAGCATTTAGAATTGATAAAGTGCCATTATTAGGTGACATACCTTTGATAGGCGAATGGTTCTTCCAAAAAACTTATATTAGTTTCTTTTTAGCAATCGGATTACTAGCATTTGTTTGGATTTTACTCTACAAAACAAGAGCCGGCTTAAGAATTAGAGCTGTTGGTGAAAACCCTCAAGCTGCTGATGCACAAGGTATTAATATATATAAAGTAAGATACTTGTCTGTATTAGCATCTGGTATATTAGCAGGTATTGGTGGTGTGATATTCGTTGTAACAACATCTGCATCCTTTGATGCAACTGTTGCTGGCATGGGATTTCTTGCGATTGCTGTATTAATTTTCGGTAATTGGCATCCTGGTCGTATTCTACTATCAGCTATATTATTTGGGTTCTTTAGAACGATTGCTAGTGCATATTCGAGTATAACCTTCTTAAGAGAACTAGATTTATCAAGAGAAATATATCAAATGATTCCATTTGTCATTACATTAATTGTATTGGCAATTACATCAAGAAACTCTAGGGCACCAAAAGCTATTGGTCAAATATACGAAATGGGTAAGCGTTAAATTAATTAAAATAGAGGCGTACAATCAAACTTGATACATGTTTGATTGTACGTTTTATTTTTAGATTATTTTGATAGCATTTACATCCCTTTTCATGGTTGACTTATTTGATAAATTACTTAAAATAGTATGTGAAGGAAGTGAATGAAATGTTAATAGTTATTGGTGGCATGATAGGCCTTGGAAAGACTTCAGTAGGTGAAGCATTAAGTAGAGAATTTGAAGGCAAGATGTATTATGAAAGCGTTGATGATAATCCAATATTACCGCTTTACTATACAGCAACAGATGCCCAGACAAAAAAAATGCGTTATCCATTTTTACTACAGTTATGGTTTTTAAACTCTAGATTTAAAGCCTTAAAAGATGCAGCAATGCATGCAACAAATGGATTATCAATTCTAGACCGTTCTATATATGAAGATTGGTATTTTGCTAAGATCAATCATGATTTAGGCCGTATGAATGATTTAGAGTTTTCTATATACAAAGAACTACTAGACAATATGATGGAAGAAATTCAAGATTTACCTAAAAAAGCACCAGATGTAATGATATATTTAAAAGGGTCATTTGAATCTGTTATTGAACGGATTGAAAATAGAGGACGTGCATTTGAAATTGATGAAAATTTAAAAAGCTATTATAAATTACTTTGGTCTGGATATGATGCATGGTTAAAAAATCATTATAAGCATAGTAAGGTCTATATACTAGATACTGATAGGTATAATGTTGTTCACAATTTAGAACATAGAAAAACAGTTTTTAATGAAATAAATACACTCATCAAAATAAAATAAATCTATCAAGGATAGTAGCCATGACAATACTAAGAATTTGTTATTGGGAAACTATCCTTTTTATTTTTATTAGTGTTAAAATAACAATGTACCAATAAAAACGAAACCTTATTTGTATAATAGGTGCGAGGAGAATTATGGATCAAATTCATGTGATCATAGAGGAGTTAAGAGAAAAAAATTATCAGTCATTTGATATATTTTACAACTTGACAAAAAATCAGGTTTTTTATGCAATCATAAATATCGTTAGAGATAAAGACCTTGCTCAAGATTTAATGCAAGATACATACATTAAGTTTTTAGAAAAAATTGATCAATACAAGACTGGATCAAATCCTTACGCATATTTATCAATGATTGCTAGAAATACAGCAATCAATACATATAACAGACAAAAGC
>JBAYTJ010000083.1:0-5592 GCA_041675665.1 Acholeplasma sp.
ATAATTTATTTACAAATTTATACCTACCGGGTCAAAATACAACACATACAGAGTTAGATATTGTTTTATTAAGTCATAAAGGCATTTTTCTATATGAAGTTAAAAACTATGGCGGTTACATTTATGGATCTAGAGATGATAAATATTGGACGCAGGTTTTAAGATTCTTTATTAAAAATAAATTTTTCAATCCCTTGAGACAAAACTTTGTTCACCATAAAGCTTTAGAAAACTATCTTGGCGTAGGTTTTGTTGAAATTATTCCGATTATTAGTTTTTCTAACCGAAGTGAATTAAGTAAAATTCAGGTGAATATGGATAGTTATGTATTACAAACTAAAGACACCATCAAATTAACGAAGAAGATATTAAAATCTGGACCTGTATTATTTGATGAAGCACATTTAAAGCAAATGCGTCTAAAGTTGACATATGCGACTTTAAAAGATCAAGTATTTAAAGATAATCATGTCAATGAAGTTAAACAGTTTGTTGATAAGTAATGGGTGTTAAAGGTTGGGGAACCTTAAGTAGCACCAGATATAGGCATCTACAAATTGTGTAGTTGCCTTTATTTATAAAAAAAACGCTAAGTGAAGTAACTTAGCGTTTAAGGGTTATTAATTCTTTGGGATAATACAAGTGAGTGCGCGCTCACTTTTTCTTTGGGTTTGTTCAAATGTGATATTAAACTTATTTAACATCTTATTAAAGATTTCTAAACCCGTTTCAAAATGATCGGCTTCATACTCAAGTTCGTAATCTTTTAAGCCACAATATTCATTGTAATCTAAAAAAAGAATACCACCCATATATGGTGTTGAAGCCCTAAAATTATCTAGTGATGTTTGAAAGAATACATGATAATCAATTTGTTCAAAGAAGTCTTTTGTATGAAAACCTTCTTTTTTCATCTGTTGTGCTTGTTCAGCATCGATTAAGACATGATACTCAAACGCACCTGTTTCACTTTGAGACTTTAAAGTTAATTTAAAGGTTTCTTTCTTTTGGCGAATACGTAAGACCATTGAGCGTTTGTTTAAGTCTAAATCATTTGTATCAAAATAATAGTTCGTTTGTTTAAATACGTTTTGTTCTAATTCAAAGTTTTCAATTAATTCATCGTACTTATCTTTAGATATTTGCGTTTTAAACTCAATTTCTACATTCATATGCATTATTCTTTACCTCGCAATATGATTATATCATATAAAGAAGTATTTTGAAATAATGGAGATTATGGTAAGTAAACGTTTACACTTCAATTAAAAGTGCATATTTAGAATAATATGATAAAATAGTATTGAATAAAAATCAAAAATATTAGGAGGAATTACATATGGCTATTAAAGTAGCGATTAACGGATTCGGTCGTATTGGTAGACTAGCGTTTCGTTTGATGAATGATAACCCAGCATTTGATGTTGTGGCAATTAATGATTTAACAGACACAGAAACGTTAGCTTACTTATTAAAGTATGATACTGCTCAAGGTCCTTTCAAAGGTCACGAAGTATCAACAAATGGAGATAAATTAGTGGTTGATGGTAAATCAATTACAGTTTATGCTCAAAAAGATCCATCAGATTTACCTTGGGGTAAATTAGGTGTAGATGTAGTCTTAGAATCAACAGGCCTATTTACATCATCAGAAAAAGCGGGCTTACACATCAAAGCGGGTGCTAAAAAAGTAGTGGTTTCTGCACCAGCTACAGGCGATGACGTTAAGACTGTTGTATTCAATGTTAATGATGATATCTTAGATGGATCAGAAACAATCGTTTCTGCTGCATCATGTACAACTAATGCTTTAGCTCCTTTAGCAAAAGTTTTAGATGACAACTTTGGTTTAGTTAAAGGATTCATGACAACTGTTCATGCTTACACTAATGACCAATCATTAATGGATCAACCACATAAAAAAGGTTTCATGTCTAGACGTGGACGTGCTGCTGCTGCAAGTATTATCCCTTCATCAACAGGGGCTGCTAAAGCAATCGGCTTAGTCTTACCACAATTAAAGGGTAAATTAGACGGAACTGCATTACGTGTACCTACAATAACTGGTTCAATTGTTGATTTAACAGTTGAGTTAGGTAGAGAAGTTACATTAGCTGAAGTAGATGCTGCATTTAAAGCTGCTGCAAATGAATCATTACAATATCAAGCAGATCCAATCGTTTCTGCTGACGTTATTGGTTCACACTTCGGGTCAATTTACGATGCTAACACAACACAAATCTTAAAGAATGATGCAAGATTTGTTAAAGTTATGGGTTGGTATGATAACGAAATGTCATATACAGCACAACTTATTAGAGTTATGGCTAAAATGGCTAAATTAAGCAAGTAAAAACTGCAATCTATAAAACCCCGTAACCAAGGTTGCGGGGTTTTATCTTTTTTATAGAATTTTATACTTGTAAAATGATTGTCAGAGGACTATAATGAAAAAGGCAATAATCTATGCTATGATAGATATGTGTGAATATATAATAATTATCCAAAAGAAGAAGGCGATTAATTTATCATGAAAACATTAATTCGTGAAGTCATCAAACTCGATCAACAAGCAAGACAAAAAATTGAAGCACTCAGAAAAGAAAAAGAAGATCTTTTTACTTCTTTTAAACAAATGAAATCTGAGCTTACCAAACAACAACAGCTTGAGATTGAGAAACAAACCAAACAACTTGAATTAGATGCTAAAGCAGTCTTTGAAGAACGATTAGTTGAATATCAAGAAAAAACAACCATTAAGGAAACCAACATCTTAAAGCAGTATGAAGCGAATAAAGATAAGTGGTTACAAGATTTAATGGATTTTATACTTGGTGATGTCAATTGATTGGGGCACAAAATGCATTAGTCACTAAGATTAAAACCATTCGTTCAAATGACTTAAAAACTAGTGATTATAATGAATTACTTAAAAAACGTAGTATTACTGATGTTGCATCATATTTAAAGAAACATCCAGGGTATATTGAAGTTTTAAGTAAGGTTTCTGAAAATAGTGTGAATCGAAGTCGATTAGAAAGTCTCATTCGTCGTCAAAAGTTTAATGACTTAATGCGTATTATTAAGTTTTTGAAGATGAAGGATCAATCTTTTTATTTGCTAAGCTTATTACATCAGGAACATGAAGTATTGCTGTCAATGATACGTAGTTTCATTTCCAGTGAGGCTTATGATGTTGTTAAGGATTTACCGGTCTACTTTAATCAATATTCCAAGATAGATTTTGAGGCTATCGCATTAACTAAGAATTTAAGTGAGTTTGTTGCTGCATTAAATAATACTAAGTATTATGATATGCTTAGACCATTTGAAAATATTAAAAATGAAGATATTAAATATTATGAATTTGAAGCACTCTTTGAAAATGACTATTATCAATATGCATTTGAGCATATTAATAAACATTATAAGGGTCGACAAAAAAAAGAGTTGGAAGATGTCTTCAAGTCACGTATTGAAATAGAAAACATTACTAAAATTTATAGATTAAAAAAATACTATAAAGCTGGTAATTTAGAAATTAAGTCAACTTTAATTCCCACCAATCGAATTGGTGAGCAAAAGTTAGACAAATTATTAAAAATTGATGATCCTAATTTAATTTTAGCCCAAATCATTGAAATGGGCGATAAAACTTATGTGGGTGAGCAAGACCAAGTATACTTAGAATATTTTACAGATCATATGCAATATAGGATCGCAAATAAACTGATGTATTATGGTACGCACCCAACGAAGGTATTTTTAGGGTATATGATTCTATCTGATTTAGAAATTAGAAACTTAATTCACTTAATTGAAGGTATAAGATATCAAGTACCTGAAGGTGAAATAAGAACCATGATGGTATTTTAGAGGTTTATATGATAACAAAAATGCAATTAGTCAATTTAACAGCTGATAAAGGTATGGTCGATGAAGTCTTAAGAAGATTCATTGATTTTAAAGGCTTTCATCCGGTAGATAATCAAAAGATACTAACAACCGTTCATGGTTCATCTACATTTGAAGGTGGTAATCCTGCAACGGAACTTTTAGATCAAATCCATGAGATAGAGTCAGAACTGAATTTAACCCTTTTACCTGTTAAAACAAGAAAATTAAAAACGAACTTAGATGATATGCATCAGTATATTTTAAAATCTCATGAAGAGTTTAAAGTAGAGTTTGATGATATTAAAGCCTTAGAACAAGAAAACTCGAATATTTTGATTGCTTTAAAGCAATTAGAAAACTTAGCAGAATTAGATTTATCATTTGATGACTTATTCTCTACAAAGTTTGTGAGTGTTCGTATTGGTAAATTACCATTTGACAGTATTGAACGTATACGTTATTACAGTCACAAACCATTTATCTTTATTCCCTTTTCAGAAGAAAAGGAAACAAAAGCTTTATGGTGTTTATATTTAACATCTAATGAATATAAACGTGAAATAGACAACTTATTTACATCACTATATTTTGAACGTGTTTATATTCCGGATTTTGTACATGGTACACCTGAAAATGCTAAAGAAGCATTGCAAGCAATGATTAAACACAATGAAAAAGAAATTGATGAGTTTAGACAAATTTTAATTAACTTAGGTTTAAAATATCAAGAACGTTTAGGTATTATTAAGGGTGAGTTAGAGTTTCTAGATTTGATGTACAAATCTAGACAACATATTGTCTTATTAGGCGATAGAATGTCGATTTCGGGATTCATTGAAGCAAAATCTGTAGAGTCATTTAATAGATTATTTGATGGGTTAGCGAGTGTGAATATTGATGATGCAGATGCACAAAGTGATCGGCGCTTTACACCACCAACAAAGCTCAAGAATAATTGGTTTAGTAAGCCGTTTGAGACGTATGTTGAGATGTATGGTACACCAACCTATGGTAGCATTGATCCGACTAGTTTAATGGCAATTACCTATACATTACTATTTGGTATGATGTTTGGTGATTTAGGGCAAGGTTTAGTCTTATCACTCATTGGGTTCTTATTAGGTAAGTTTAAAAATTGGAGTTTAGGTCCGATTGTTGCTAGAATCGGATTAAGTGGTGCATTCTTTGGATTAATTTATGGTGAGTTCTTTGGTAATCAAGACTTTTTAATGCCTTTATATGATATGTTGGGTATTTCATTCCTACCATTTCATGCGATGTCTAATGAAAATACAATGACGCTCGTGTTAATGTCTGTTGGATTTGGTGCATTACTGTTATTGATGTCTATTAGTGTGAGTACATTTTATAAGTTCAAACTTAAAGAATATGCAAAAGCAATCGCCTCCCCTAATGGTTTAGCTGGTCTTATATTTTATGGTTATATCTTAGTGGGTATCGCAGGTGGTATGTTGTTACAAATTCCTGGATTGTTCTCAATTATACCTATCCTATTATTCATTGGTATACCAGTCGTACTGATGTTCTTACAAGAACCAATTGAACGTAAATTCCATGGGGAAGCAATGTTTCCTGATGGTGTTGGTGGATTCTTAACAGAAGCAGTATTTGAAATGTTTGAAATTATATTAAGTTATGTAACAAACACCTTATCATTCTTACGTGTTGCCGGAT
>JBAYTJ010000084.1:0-5536 GCA_041675665.1 Acholeplasma sp.
AACCAGCACAACAGTTACTACCGATTACTGCAGGTGCTATACTGGTTGCAAATGACCCAGGTCATTATTTCTTCTTATTCCATAATAATACAGCAGGTCAAGAAATGGTAAATCAAGAAGGTTGGAACGGTGAATTCCTAATTAAAGTGATGCAAGGTGACACTGTTGTACTAACCATTGATGATATTAGTTTTGTAGCATTTGGTGCTCAAATTAGACTACATTGGGGTGGCAAACCTGGTAATGATAACTTTACTGGACTTCCTGATGGGCAATATACAATTAGCATACAGTTAGTAGCTGATGGATTCATTGCATCAGACCCATATACTTATACATTAACTTGGTAGTGTTATTTATAATCGTTTATTAAACGACAACAGGATGGAAGGTAAGTCTATACAAACTTACCTTCTACCTATTCATAAAAATGAGGTAATAAAATGAAAAACTATGGATTAGAAAAATATCATAAAAAACTTGTTAGAGAAGCTAGTATAAAATCGGTCATGAGTGGGGCAATTATTGGTTTTTCACTAATGATTGTTTTATCCATAGTTTTTTATTTTATGGCATTTAATGGCATATGGATAAGTCTTATCACAGGTATCATTGCTGCAATTACAGCAAGTTATTTATTTAGGAAGTTTAAGTACATTACAACACTTAAAACAACAGCTCAAAAGCTGGATAGTTTAGGTCTAGAAGAACGTGTTGTTACAATGCTTGAATATGGTGAAGTAGATAACATCATTTCACAAAAGCAAAAACAATCTGCACAAGAAAAATTAGTCACAGTATCGCCAAAACAAATTAAGTTTACAAAGCTACTCAAGTTATCTGTAACACTTTCTATTTTATTCATCTTAGCGATTTTATCTGTGACCTTATCAACGGTTGAGGCTTATAACCGTGAAAATCCACCGATTGTTGAGATACCAGAAGAAGAAAAAAGTGAAGAAGACAAGTTGATTGAAAAATTAATTGAAGATTTAAGAAATATTGTTGATACAGCAGATGTCTCGCAATCACTCAAAGACGATCTACACCTATTAATTGACAATTTAGAACAACAAATCAAACTAGATGATACACTAGCTAAAAAGATTGCACGAATTGAACAAACAAGACGTGAGATTCTAGATAGAATACAACAAGAAAATGCAGAAAAAACAACCATTATTGATGAATTGATTACACATGATACAACCAGTGAACTAGGGCTTGCACTAGAAACATTTGATGAGCAAGTTATAACAGATACAATTAATGATTTAATAGATGAATTCTTAGAACTTACAATTGAAGAGATGAAGGATTTCGTAGACTTATTTGAAGAAGAAATAGAAACATCCATTGAAGATGCAGATATAAAAAATCCTAGCTTAGAAGAAGACTTAAGAGCCTTAGTTGAGTTATTAAGATCTCTCATACCAATTGTAGAAGGTGACATTCCAGATGATGTATCTGATGAAGTCGATGAACTTGTTGAAGATATAATGGAAAGTATTGGTCAAGAAACACCTGAAGAATCTTTAGAAGAAGAAATAGATGAAACCATACAAGAAGCGATTGATGAATTATTAGGTGAAGAAGAACCAACTGATCCAGATGATCCAGACGATCCGGATGACCCAGATGATCCGCAAGATCCTAATGACCCACAAGATCCACAGGACCCAGATGATGAAAATCCAGGTACTGGTTTACCGGTAACAAACCCTACAGTCATTGATGGTGAAACGGAATTTAGTAATGAGCAATACCAACAAATGTTAGATGAATTAAGAGCTTTATATGAATCAAATCAAATAACCGATGAAGCATTAATAGAAATGATTAATAACTACATGAATAATATTGAGATTAAGTAAAAATGGAGAAGACGATGATAAAAGAAGAGAACTTAAAGCAATTTGAGAAACAAATAAAAGATATATTTAAACAAATCGGTCGTGATTTGATTGGTCAAGAAGAAGTTGTAGAAGGCGCAGTTATCGCAATGATAGCTGGTGGTAATGTTCTATTAGAAGGTGTACCAGGTGTTGGTAAAACAAGACTTGTACGTACATTAGGCCGTGTATTTGATTTACCCTTTTCAAGAATACAGTTTACACCAGACTTAATGCCTGCCGATGTTACTGGTACAAATATTATTGTTAAAGATGATAAAGGTAATTCAAAATTTGAATTTCAACCAGGACCAATATTTAGTAACATCATCTTAGCAGACGAAATTAACCGTGCAACACCTAAAACACAAAGTGCGCTCTTAGAAGCGATGCAAGAACATACCGTAACTGTAATGGGTGTATCTAGAAAACTTGATGAACCATTCTTTGTACTTGCTACACAAAACCCGATTGAACAAGATGGTACATATCCATTACCAGAAGCTCAAATGGACCGTTTTATGTTCAAATTAATCGTCACATATCCAAATTTAGAAGAACTAGGTCGAATCGTTGGTATTACTCAAGTTACAATGGGTGAAACCGCAGACAAGGTATGTAATGCTGAAGAACTCTTATTAATGCGTAAGGTTGCAAAAGAGATACCAGTTGCACAAGATGTATTAGATTATACAATGCGTTTATCACTAGCAACACATCCAGACAGTGAAGTAGCCACACAAGCATCCAAAAAGTATGTACGTTATGGTGCCAGTCCGCGTGCTGCACAAGCATTGATTACGGCAGGTAAGGTTAGAGCCTTAATGGATGGTCGTTTTAATGTCAGTTATGGTGATATTAATGCATTAGCAAAAACAGTTTTACGCCATAGAATTAGACCAAACTTTGAAGCAATCACAGAAGGTATAACAACAGATATGATCATTGATCAAATCATTGGCGAATTAGGAAAATCAACAGAAGCTAAATTAACACAAGCTTCAACCGAGAATAAGGAATCACTAAATAAGGATCAAACAGAACCTGTTGAAGAGAAATCTAAAGGTATATTTGGTAAAAAAAATAAAAAATGAAAAGAAAAATCCTAAATGATGAATTCATAGGCAGACTTGAAACACTAACTTTTCATATGAGTGCACCGATGAGGGGATTTTTCGGTGGTAATCATCGTACAAATACATATGGATCTACTGTAGAATTTGCAGATTTTAGAGAATACGTACTAGGCGATGATATACGCCATATTGATTGGAACTTATATAGTCGTTTTGAAAAACACTATATTAAATTGTTTGTTGATGAAAGACAGATGTGTACTCAAATTTTTATAGATTGCTCAGCTTCAATGGCTAAAATAGATTTTAGTAAGGCAGCCTATGCACTAAAAGCAGCTGCAGCAATCGGCTATATTTCGGTTCATAATATGGACCGTGTTTCACTACGTTTGATTAAGGGTGAAAACTTAGAGGAAATTGATGGTACAATTACCGGTAAAACAGCATTTTACCGCGCAATTTCAAAACTAGAAGACACAACATTCAAAGGTTATGCAGATATTGAAAAAGCTGTAATGAATGGCTTAAACATCGGTTCTAATGATGGGTTAACGGTTATCATTTCTGACTTTTTAACAGAAAATAACTGGAAAAAGGCAGTTGATTATTTGATTTATCAAAAGCGCCAAGTGCTTTTACTTCAAGTACTATCAGAAGATGAACTCAATCCACATTATAGTGGTCGTATTCGTTTAGTGGATAGTGAGGCTAAAGATCCGCTTGATGAACGTAATTTAAGAATGAAAATAACAAAGAGTGATTTTAAAGCTTATCATCAGGCTTTAAGTGATTACCAAGCAGAGATTAAGAAGTTTTGTAACGCTAGAGGCGCACATTTTGTAAGTGTTTCTAGTAAGGATACAGTCGAACGTTTAGTCTTTGAAAAACTAGCTCAGGTAGGTACTGTCAAATGAGATTTCTAGCACCTTGGGGCTTATTAGGATTATTTGGTATTGTTGCTTTAATAATTATTTATATATTAAAGCCTAAATATCAAGATAGATCCGTATCCAGTAGTTTTATATGGAAGCTCAGTTTAAAGTATAAGAAAAAGAAAATGCCATTTGAGTGGCTAAAGAGTTCATTGCTGCTTATTTTACAAGTATTAATTTTACTTATGATGACAGCAATTTTAACGCAGCCACATTATGTATTAGCAACTCAAAGTGGTGAAAAAATCATTATTTTAGATACATCTGCGAGTATGCTCGCAGATAGTAATGGTAAAACACGTTTAGCACGTGCAATTGATGAGATTACACTATTAGCTGAAAGAACATTAAATAATCAAGATAGATTTTCAGTCATTTTGGCAGGTGAAACTGGACAGATGATTGTAAATCGTAGTGATTCACTACAATTTATTAAAAATAGATTAAGTACAGTTGAAAGTAATTATTCTATTTCTAATATTGATGATGCGATGTTATTAACAGAAAGTATTATTGAAGCCAATAATATTGCTGAAATCATATATTTTACATCAGATGATTATGATGATCCTGGTATGGTTCGTATTCGTAACATGTCTCAGGGCGAAACCAATGTTGCAATCTTAAGTTTTAAAGGTGAACTTGATCAAGCAAATAACTATATATTTGTTACTGAAGTTGTTAGTTATGGTAAGGATTTATTTGATGTCGTTTTAGAGTTGCGTATTGATGGAAAATATAAAACATCAACTGTTATAGAAAAACTAGAAGCTGGTATTGTAAGTACGTATGTTTGGCGTTTAAATGATGTCAACCAAGATACTTATGATTATGCATCAGTTGGTATTGTAGATATAGAAGATAATTTTATGTTTGATAACACACTAGAGTTTTATAGCGATACACAAAACTTTAGAATTCAAATTGTTGATCACAATGTGCCTGAGGCAATTGATTCTACTAAAGAATTTATAACAAAAGCGCTACAAGCCTTAAATAGAAACTATACAATTAGACAAGTCTCCAATCCAGATAATATCCATACTGAAGGCTATGATTTATATATTTATAGTGAAAATGTACCAACAACACTACCAATTGATGGTGCTGTTTGGATATTTAATCCAAAGACCTTACCAGCAACCACCGGTAGTGTTGGTAGTGAAGTGTCTGTTGATAATATTGCACCAACAGCTGAAACGTCAAGTGGGCTATATCAACAGTTAATGCAAATGGTTACACCAAGTAAGATGACAATTTCCAAATATAAGCGTATAACGCCAAGCAGTGATTTTGATGTCTTAATGTCACATCAAGGTGATCCATTATTAATGGTTAGCACAAATTCCGGGGTTAAAACCACCTTGTTTAGTTTTGGATTATCTAATACAAATTTACCTTTATTATTTATTGATTTACCAATGTTAGTTAAAAACTTATCTGATTATTCAATGATTGAAACAATTGAAAGTCAAGTCATAGATGCAGGTCAAACAATTAATATCAATCCGCATCCAGCAGCACTTGCATTAGATATTGAATATGGCGATATAAGTTATAGTTATGGTAATGAATCCATTGAATTTGAATTAAATAACTTAGGTACATATAGAATCACTCAAACACTAAATAGTGG
>JBAYTJ010000085.1:0-5423 GCA_041675665.1 Acholeplasma sp.
AGAATGAAAACCAATTGACAACAACAAAATACCAGTGTTTGGTTTTATGTCTAACAATATATAACCCCATCAAACCACCTATAGATCCTAAAAATACCGATAACAACAATAGGTGTTTTTCTTTAATACGCCATGCATTTTTCTTTGAGCGTTCTTTATCCACCAAATATAATACATAGGTGATTAAGGATATAAATATCCACACAACAATATAAAGATATAAAAATATTGGATTCATGGTTGACCTCTTCTTTTATTTATTTTAATAAATCTTTCATCTGTTTTAATTCTTTATTTGGATCTGTATACCAGTTTGACTCTAGAAGTCTATAGACAGTCCATCCTCTGGCCTCTAAGTATTTTTCTTGATGTAATAAGTCCCTTCGAGCATTCAGTGTTGTTTCATTAAAGTCACTTAATATCCCCAGTTTATAAGCATTATTTGAACTATCCTTGATTGCAAGATTCATCCGGTACTTACCAATACCAATATTCATGTCTGCATCAAATCCCAAACGCTCTAATCTTTTCTTTAAATCCATTATCATAATGTTTGTTAATTGTTGACGTGTATCAATCTCACTACTAAATAGTTGATTTAAAACAGCTTTAGCTAATGGTTCATTTTCAGTTGAAATGTAGTAACAATAACGCATAAAGTCCTTTAATAATTTTGGTCCAACGGATGTCAAATCCTCTACTTTAAACTCCTCAGGATATAAACTAGATACAAAATATATTTTTTGTTTTGCTCTTGTAATAGCAACATTTAACCTGTTTTGTCCACCCTCATGGTTTAGCCAACCAAAGCGGCGCATGACTTGTCCACTTTCATTTTTTGCATAACCCATAGAAAAGATTATGATATCTCGTTCATCACCTTGAACATTTTCAATATTTTTAATGAACAATGATTTATCTTCACCATCATCTTTTCTAAACATTTCTTGTTCAAATTGTTTTTGGTATGCACCTTTTTTAAATAGTTGTTGGTCGATTGCATTTTCTATGGCATCACGCTGCGTACTATTAAATGTTATCACACCAATAGATTCATTGTTTTGTCTTGTTCTAAATATCTTTTTAATGACCTCGACAACTTTAAGCGCTTCTTTTTTGTTGCGCCTATTTTCGAATTTAGCATCCTTAACATATACATATTCTATTGGTGGATTAAGGGGGCGCTTTTGATTGGGAGAAATCATTAATTTCGCATCATAAAATGCATGGTTTGAAAAGGCAATTAATTCTTCATAAGTTGATCTGTAATGATAATTTAATAGTGCTTCCCTAAATTTATAACGCGCTAAATCTAGTAAACTTTTAGCATCTAATGTGACATCTTTTAAGATGTCATCTTCATAAAATTCATCAAGTTCTTCAGTACGTCCTTTACCTAAACTACTTGGTCTAAGCTGTTTAGGATCACCTGCAATAACGACCTTTTTTGCCCTATAGATTGCCGGGATACCTTTTTCAACATACATTTGACTGGCTTCATCAAAAATAACTAAATCAAACATACCATGTTCCAGTGGTAATATAGCAGATACAACCTCAGGTGTCATCATCCATAAACGAACATGGTTTTTCATTTCCAGTTGGAACATTTCAATAAATGCTTTAATACTTGGTTTATGAGGACGTTCTATGGTGCGTTTTATATCCATTATACGTTTGGTATTATTCAGATTAAGCGCATGCTTATAGAGTTCCATCTCAAAAGACTCATTTGTGATTTGCATTTTTTGATGCATAATATTTTTAAGTTGTTCAACTTTTTCTTGATAGTTATCAAATATGTATAAATGCTTTTGGTTATTGGATTTAAATACTTCTATAAAGCCTGAGTAATAACCATCAAATATATAGTTTCTCAGTTTATGGCTATCTTCAATGTTTTTAAGTTTAGCATTTGAATGCATTAGTTTTAGAAACTTAATTTCGTTTTGGGTTAAACCTTCGTAAATGGTTTTAAGTTTATTTAGACGGTTGATATTGGTTGCAACATATTGATGTAATCTATCATCTATAAATAGTTGTTCTAAATACTTTCTACGGATTGATCTTTTAGTTGACAAGTATGTAATCAAATCTAAGTACTGATTAATAAATTTATGCTTTATACTTCTTTTTCTAAAAAAGCCAACGACTTGGTATTTAACCTTAAGTGCTGTGTAGGCATCATGCATTTGATCAAACATAATTTTTTGGCTTCTAGGTATTTTAGTTTCTAATTTTTCGAGTATTTTATAGTTTTCTAGATGCCAATCTAAATCCATCATTCGTTTTAAGTGGTTGTCTGTATCAAATGTCTGTTCAATTGATTCAACAAGTTTAAAGGTCGGCTTTTTAAATGTTTCATTAAATAACTTATGTATATCATATGGTGTTAGATTAAGTAAGATGTCTTTATCCTTGATATAGCGTTTAAAAACCTCAAATATAGGCTTATTGTCAAAACTATGGCCATAGAGTAGCTTGAGTGACTTTTCCATATCATTTAATTGTCGCTTAATTTCAACTTCAAGTGCGTATATGTCATTGTTTAATGTTCTTACCGGTGGTTCTGGTTCAAACAACTTGTTTAATTTGAAGTAGAAATCCTGTTTATTTTCGGCATCATCAATAAACATTGCATATTTAGATGCATTTTTAAGTCTTGAATATATGACATCTAAAGCAACTTTCTTTTCTGATACAACTAAAACATTTTCACCTCTCAATATACTCGTTGCAATCAAGGATGTGATGGTTTGACTCTTGCCCGTACCTGGTGGTCCCCATATAACTATCTTCTTTTCAGTGTTTAGTAGTTCAATGACTTTCTCTTGACTGAAGTTTAAATCATTTATATAACTAATCTTTTGTTCATCAATTGGATCACTGGTAATTGACATTGGATGATCTACTTCTTGTTTAAATAAGTTTGACTCATCAATTAAACCTTCTAGTAAATCATTATACTGTCTGGATTGTAAAATTTGTTCCATATCTTTTTGAATACTTGATGAGTAGATTTGAAACCTTGAAAGTGTCATGTAGTTTTTTACTATGAATTTTGGCTGATGGTCTTTTAAAAACAGTTCTTTGAGCTCATTTTTAAAAGCTATGATCAGCGAAGACTTTTGGTCAGCATCAATTTTAATACCATGTTTTTCATAATATGGTATGACAACGTCATTAAGTGTTTTATCACTAAAGTCACTTAAAGAAGGCATTGTTGCATCAATTGTTGATTTTTCTATTTTAGATGTTATTAGTAACAAATCTCTGTTAAATATAATGTCTCTTTCACTATCTTTTTTAATTGTGAAGGTGCGCAAGGTACGTTCGATTTTTACAGGGAAGTACAAAAGTGGTGCTTTGATTGGAAATTTCTCTTTAGCAAATATACCTTCGACATACGGATATGCAATATATAAGTTATAAGAACCTGTTTCTACAAAACTCTTGTTGACTTCACGATATAATTTGGTGATATGGCGTTCTTGTGTATCGTTTTGATAGTTTAGTTTTAAATTCTTTAATCGGTTGTTTGTAAGATAGGCATAAAGTTCATCACTATTTTCAATTTCTGTTAAATCAAAACTGTGGTTTTGATATATTTGCCCCATATAAAGATTGGTATTCGTTTGAGACATATTAGTTAATCTATCTTTATAATGATGTAGTATTTTACTAGCTTGTTTAGATACTTTGATTGATTTTGTATGAGCTGTGTTAAAGGATTTTAATACATTTAAAAATTTTGACGCATACTTTTTATTAAAATCAGGATCCAACCCTGATATTGCATTAAAGTCTGCAATCTTAACAGGCATTTTGTGGGCAATTTCAAATAACGCTGTATCGCTACAAACATTAATTTTTTCATTTGTCTTTAGAAACTGTGCATCACGTAAATCATTTCTTAATAGTATAAGTTGTTCAATGAGTTCATTTTTGTTCATAACTTTTCTACCTACCTATTGTCATTTTATCATTATACTGCTTATAATAAAACAAATAAGTTGAGATTATTTGAAAGTTGTATATAATGAACCTAAGGAGGTCTATAAAATGACAAAAAGATTACAGAATTTTTTACCTGTTTTTATATTACTTTTCGGCTTATTCGTTTTAGGTAGCATGTTCTTTGATGTGCTTCAAAATAATAATGGTGATGCAATCATGACGGGTACGACTGCAACGTTTGGTGGTACACCCTATCAGTTTGGCACATTTTTTAACCACAGTGTACATTTTAGCTATTTAAACCTATTAGCCTTTAGTTTTCCAGCAGTTATAGCCACCATATCTATGGTTACTGTCATTAACGAAAAGAAAACTTCTTCATCTAAATTTGTGCTTGGCATAATTCTAACACTTACATTTATTTTATCGGTTGTCTTGATATTCCAATTACCAGAAAATACACTAAATACGACGACAATCGGTAGTACAGAGGTTCATGGTAACTATGGTAGCTATAACCTAGCTATTGGTGCTGTAATGGCCTATATATTTGCAATACTTGGCGCAATTTTCTCACTACTATATGCTATTTTACAGTTTGAAAAGTAATCAATATAATCGTATTAATGCTTATAAGGACCTTTTGGTCCTTTTTTTTATAAAAAAAAGATGATTTAGAAAACTCTAAATCATCCTTTCATATAACATATTAATTACGATAATCTGCCTTAGCCCAGCTTTGAGTTGGTGCAAAGAACCCATAATTTTGATGCCATGTATTTAAACCCGGAATGACAGATGTGAGTGTAACCGATTTAGATACACCACCAATTTCTACTGTGATTGTATATTCTACTTCAGTTGTAAATTCTGGCATTTCGATTACACGACCTGTATTTGAAACAAGTGGTGACTCTGATGTGAATGTAATGATTGCATCTGAGAAGTTTGCTAGTACTTCACGTTCAATTGCAACATGTTCCATAAAGCGATCAAAGTACCATGTACCATTGTAAATTGTATTGTTTAATGTGTACGGATCACCTTTACCATCTGTTGTATTATGCATAATCACACGGTGATTTGGTAAATCATGAGTCTCCAATAGATTTGCTACTAATTTCGCAGTTCTTTGAACTGTGTCAATAATATCAGCATTTCTGTTAACATTCATTTCAATACCAAGTGAGTTTAGATTACCACCACGAGAAGCAATAACACCACGTGCTTGTTGTGTTTTAGCAAACCAGTGTGTACCAATTACATATTCACCATTCATGATATCCCAAGTTGGGCCTTGATATGTAAAGTATGACTTATCAAGAATTTGGTTATTATCACCACGTGGTGCTTGTACGGTTGATTTTTCGCCATTGAATGTAAAGAATCCATCGACTGAAATATCAATAACTGGTTTATCATTATTTGGTGCCATTACACCTGTTTGATGCCACTGGAAATCACTA
>JBAYTJ010000086.1:0-5391 GCA_041675665.1 Acholeplasma sp.
ACCAATTCGTTCCATTGTATACAAATTAATTGATCAAGAAATGCCAAGAAAGGCAACCTACTTCTTTGGTGCAAGAACTAAGAAAGATCTCTACTATACCAAAGAGTTTAAAGCCATTGAAAAGATGTATCCAAACTTTAAGTACATACCTGCTTTATCTGCACCACTGCCTGAAGATGAATGGGACCTAGACATTGGTTTAATTACTGAAGTTGTTGCCCGTCATACTGAAGACTTAAGCAATCATGAAGCTTATCTTTGTGGATCACCTGGCATGATTGATGCATGTATTAAAGTATTAAAAGAAAAAGGCATGCCTGAAGCACATATTTACTTCGATAAATTTTAATCTTAAAAAAGTTATTCATCAATGATGTTGAATAACTTTTTTTATGCTTAAAGAAAAACACCATATGAGCGTTCATATGGTGTTTTTGATTAATCTTTTGGACTGACTTGTTTTTTTAATATGAGTTCTTTTGACTTCATAATACGTATTGTGTTCGATAGTTCTGCTTCATTTATCTTCATACGTACAACTTTAATATCTGCAATAATCTCTGGAATCAAAATATGTTCAATGGCGTTTACACGACGTTTTGTTTTTTCAATTTCATTAATTAGGATACGTACTTTCTTATCCATTGCTGCAAGTTCAATTAATTTATTCAAATTGGTTGCTAGATTTAAGACAATATCATCAAGAATTGGATGTGTACCATGAAATGAGTACGTTATTTTAGGATCGACAACTTCTTTAATTTCAATTTTTGGCACTGTAACGCTCATTACAGATGTTTTATCATATCTAAGTTCTAAAGTTGTTGCTGGTACTAAAAACTTTTCTTTTAATTCCGCTTCATAATGATAAGCTTTCGCACCATCATATTTTTTTAAGGCATCTAACCATTTATCCTCGACAAGTGTACGTAAGACTTTATATTGTTCAACCAAACTTAAAAATTGGCGCATCATTTCATCTTGTTTATCTTTAAGTAAATGATGTCCTTTTTTAGTTGTAGTCAGTTGATTTTTAAGTCTGGTTAATTCCATTCTTGTCGCGTTTGCGATATTTGGCATTTAGATTACTCCTTATTTTTATAGTATTGGTCTAACAATTTATTAGAAATACGTTTTAATTCAGCTCTTGGTAAGATATTTAATAATGTCCACCCAAGATCAAGGGTTTCTTCAATTGTCCGATTTGAATCATAGCCTTGACTAATATACTCTTTTTCAAAACGATCTGCAAAGACTGCATAAAGTTTGTCTGTATCTGATAGTGCAGATTCACCCAATACTGTAGCAAGTTCTTTAGCTTCTTTACCACGCGCATAACTTGCAAATAATTGGTTTAATGTATCTGCATGGTCAGCTCTTGTTTTATCTTTACCAATCCCTTTATCTTTTAACCTAGATAGCGATGGTAAGACATCAACAGGTGGTTGAATACCTTTTTGGTGTAAACTTCTTGATAAAATGACTTGACCTTCTGTAATATAACCTGTTAAGTCAGGAATTGGATGGGTCTTATCATCTTCTGGCATCGTTAGAATTGGTAATTGTGTAATTGAACCTTTTTTACCCTTAACACGACCTGCACGCTCATATAATGAAGATAGGTCGGTATACATATAACCTGGATAACCACGACGTCCTGGAACTTCTTTTCTAGCTGCAGAAATTTCTCTTAAAGATTCTGCATAGTTTGTAATATCTGTCATAATAATTAATACATGCATATCTAACTCAAAAGCTAAGTATTCTGCTGCGGTAATAGCCATACGTGGTGTTGCTATACGTTCAACTGCTGGGTCATTTGCAAGATTGACAAACATAACTGTACGATCAATTGCACCTGACTTTTTAAACTCTTCAATAAAGAAGTTAGATTCTTCAAACGTAATACCAATTGCAGCAAAGACTACTGCAAAATTATCATTTGTACCAACAACTTTTGCATTTCTTGCAATCATTGCTGCTATCTTATTATGTGGTAGACCAGATCCTGAGAATATCGGTAATTTTTGCCCACGTACTAACGTATTTAAACCATCAATAGAAGATACACCCGTTTGAATAAACTCTGATGGATAATCTCTGGCTACTGGATTTAATGGAATACCATTAATGTCCATTTTAAGTTCAGGAATAATTTTACCTTTTCCATCCTTAGGTTCACCCATACCATCAAAGATACGACCTAAAATCAGTGGTGATAAATCAAGTTCTAAACCACGACCTAAAAACACAGCTTTCGCATCTTCAATCTTTAAACCCTGACTGGATTCAAATAATTGCACGAGTGCTTTGTCTCTATCAATTTCTAGTACACGACCATAACGGGTTGTACCATTTGCAAGTTTAACACGTACCAATTCATCATATTTTACATTTTCAGTATTGGTAACAAGCATCAAGGGTCCAACGACTTCTTTAATTGTTTTATATTCTTTAATTGCCACCTTTTTACTCCTTTCCTAAACTTGAAAATTGCTCAGCCATCATTGTCATAATTTCATCATATGTTTTTAACATATCTGTTTCTTCAACATATTTAAAACGTCCAATTTGTTCTTTAACACTTAAAGACTCAATATGCGAGAATTGTACGTCTTTTTCAATCGCTTCAATACCATGGGTATTAAATGAAGCAATTAAATCTAGTAATTTATATTGCTTATTAAGTGATGAGTAAGTGTCTACACTATCAAATGCATTTTGATGTAAATAGTCCTCACGAATCATTTGTGCAACAAATAACTTTAGTCTATCAGATGATCCAAGTGAATCCACCCCGACTAATCTAACAATTTCTTGTAGTGAGGCTTCTTCTTGGAGTAATGTAGAAACAAATCGAACATGATTACTCCAGTTTTTATCAACATTTTCATCAAAATAATCTTTTATTTGCTCATCATATAATGAATATGATTTTAACCAATCAATTGCTGGGAAATGACGTCTATATGCAAGTGATGCCGATAGACCCCAGAATACTTTAACAATTCTTAAGGTTGCTTGAGAGACTGGTTCTGATGTATCCCCACCAGGTGGCGATACCGCACCAATGGCAGTGATTGCACCAATACGTCCAACTGAACCTAATGTTTCAACTAAACCTGCACGCTCATAGAATTCAGAAATTCTAGAACCTAAATATGCAGGATATCCTTCTTCACCAGGCATTTCTTCTAACCTAGAAGACATTTCACGTAAAGCTTCTGCCCAACGCGATGTAGAATCGGCCATAATCGCGACTTTATAGCCCATATCACGGTAGTATTCAGCAATTGTAATACCAGTATAGATACTTGCTTCACGCGCCGCAACTGGCATATTTGATGTGTTTGCGATTAAGACTGTACGCTTCATTAATGGTTGACCAGTTCTTGGATCTTTTAATTCTGGAAACTCCATTAAAACATCTGTCATTTCATTACCACGTTCACCACAACCAATATATACAATAATATCAGCATCCGCCCATTTAGCTAATTGGTGTTGAACAACTGTCTTACCACTACCAAACGGTCCAGGGATTGCAGCAATACCACCAATAGCAATCGGAAATAGTGTATCAATCACACGTTGACCTGTAACCATTGGTTGGGTTGGTGCTATTTTTTGTGTGTATGGTCGTTTAATACGAACTGGCCATGTTTGTAACATTTTAAGTTCAACGGTTTCACCATCATTATCAAGTACACATATAACATCTGATACTGTAAATTCTCCTGATTTAATCGATTGAACTGTACCTTTAAGTTTTGGCGGCACCATAACCTTATGTAAAACAGATTCTGTTTCATCAACTTCACCGATGATATCACCACCAGTTAACTTGTCACCAACTTTCACAGTTGGTTTAAACTGCCATAACTTATCTCTATCTAGTTTAGGAATATCAACACCCAAAGGAATGCCTTGTCCATATGCTTCATAAATATCATCCAGTGGTCTTTGAATACCATCAAAAATACCACCAATTAAACCTGGTCCAAGTTCAACACTTAATGGTTCATTGGTTAAAAATACAGGTTCACCTGGTCCAATACCTGCAGTTTCTTCATATACTTGAATTGATGCCAAATCACCACGAAGTTCTAATACCTCACCAATTAATTTTTTGTTAGAAACCCTAACAACATCATAAACCTGTGCAGAACCCATGTTTTTAGCAACAATTAATGGACCCGATACTTTTGTAATAATACCTTGTTTGATCATTTTTTAATGCCCCCTCATATAATTGAAATACCAATTGATTTTTCAATCAATGTTTTCAATTCTAGTAATGTATCCTCATCTTTACGACCACTTGGTAGTTTAAGGAAAATCGGATACATAGCTTCTTCATATTTTTCTAATAAAGTTTGTACAAACTCTTCAGTTGCCGCATCATAAATAATAATCTTTGCACCACTTGAAGCATACTTTGTTAAACTTTCTTCTACTTTTCTTATATTATCATCCACATAGACGGAGACACCGACACTGCGTAATATAATGAATGATTCATTTGTACTACATGCAACAATTTCTGGCATAACAATCTACTCCTTTATTTGATAATACTTTTCTTTTAAATATCTAATTTCATTTCTCTTTAATATTGTGTAATGAATGACTGGTCCTAAATTTAAGTTTTGAAAACTTAAATCTTCTATCAAATCATCCATAAAATATTCAAACCCTGTGTTTAATCTAGCAAGAAAATCTGATCTATCAACATATCTAAAGATATCTGTTAAGCGACTATCAAAGTGTAGACTTAAATATTTACCTAAATCTGAAATAGACTTATCATACAAGTCTAATAAAATATGTTTATCAATCATGCCACCTGTTAAAATATTATTTTCAACATATTTCTTTGATTTTTTGTATTTATTTGAACGAATCAGTAACATCACATTTAACCTAGTCGTTTCAAAATCTAAATACTTAATAATGTAGTGATCTGTCTTTTTATCTAGTGACCGATAAATCACGTCATGTAATATTTTTATCACTTTATCAGAAATACTTTGAGCATCTAAGTCCTTTGTTTGTTCAATCAACTTATCTAAAAATGATTTATCTTCTAAATTCAGTAATCCAACATTGTCATTTAAAATATAGTTTTCAAAACGCGCTTCATCAAAGTTACTTAAACCATCAATAAACTTATGATACTTTAAACCGAGATGTAAAGATTTCATTAAGTTTGATAAAAATAAATGATCAAATGATAAATAAAGTACTTTAAATAATAAATGATCTTTATCAATCAAAGATGTTAAGTATAAGCGGTGTTTTAATTCTTCTTCTAACATCATTTGATCAATATGCACATCACTTGCTAAGCCATATTGATGTGATTTTAGCAATACTAAAAAATCTTTCTTA
>JBAYTJ010000087.1:0-5223 GCA_041675665.1 Acholeplasma sp.
GAACTTATAGAAAGTATCCCATCACCTGAAAGTGCTTCAGATGACCAAGATATATTTAAGATACTTGATTTGTTAGATGAAATAGAAAAAGAAGTGGTTACGTTACATATTATTAACGATTTAAAGTTTAGAGAAATCGCTAAAATATTGAAGAAACCTTTAGGGACTGTCTTGTGGATATACAATAAGGCAATCAAAAAGTTAAGAGACAAAGTAGGTGATGTCTTATGAAGAAAAAAGATCTCATTCAATTGATAAAGTCTAAAGCTAGGGACATTGAAATAAATGATTTATCAGAAAAGATTATTAATCAGGTAAAATCTATACCTGAAAAAGAGGTTGTCTTACCTCCAAATAAGCACTTTAGGCCACGTTTAGTTTTTGCTGCATCACTTGCAGTGATACTATCTGTTGTTTTAACAATCATATTTATGTTACCGGATCAAACAGAAAAAATTCTACAACCTCAATTTGAGGATGTAGATAGTGTCTTAATGTTTTCTTCAATTTCAACAGCAGCTTTATTAGATGATTCTGACGCATCAAACATATCAACTTTAATGCAGCCATTAGCATACACATTTAATGCGCAAGCAAACTCACAAATATATATAGAACTTAATCATATGACTAAGTATTTTGAATTAATGGAGCAGTTATTTGCAAGTCAAGCAGATTTTAATAAGAAAATAGAAACACCGCAAGCTGGTTATGAACAAAGTATGCGTTTTAAATCTAAAGATTTTTTAGATGAGGAAACGGACTTTAGAATTGACTATCTTAAGACACCTGTAGATGAAACCAATAACTTTGATATATTAGGTCAAATTAATGTGGGTAGTAGAATCTATAATTTTAACGGTAATGGTCATACAAATGCTGATAACCTATTAGCAATTACAATACATAAAGACAATGCAAGTTACATTGATACAACCTATGAAATGGTTGATCAAAAACATATCTTTAATTTTGTTACAATTAAGCAAAGTGTTGTTGTTGAAGATGTTACACTCATCATTGAGAAAAAGGAAGAAAAGAATCTTGTTGAGATTAGATTTAATCAAGAACAAGGCCGTGGAACCTATAACTTTGAAATGGCACTTGAATCAAATATGCGCGTTTTAAAAGTGACCTACAACTTAGAAAATGAAATGACAGAAAGCGGTGAAATGATGATTAAAGTCCGTAAGATCAATGGTCAAAATACATACTCAATCTTAGTTAAGCCAGATGATGGTAAACCATTTCAGGTTCATCAAAATAAACGTTCAAATGGTCGATTTAAGTAAAAGTTATATAAAAGTAAATAAAGTACCAATAAAATCTATTCCTCATTTGTATATTAAGTGCAAAGGAGGAATAATTTTATGAAAAAAGTAATGAGTTTATTATTCGTATTTGTCGTGCTTGCACTTGTAGTGGTATTTATACCGAAAACATCTGCAGAAAATACTTATGTCACACTGGATATTAATCCAAGTGTTGAATTGATTGTCACACCACGTGACAAAGTCATTTATGCAAATGCATTAAATGAAGATGGTGAGGTATTATTATCAGAACTTGACTTGGTTGGCTTAAATGTTGATGATGCGGTTGTATTGATTATAGATACATCCATTGAATTTGGATTTATCGAAACTACTGATGCTGAAACAATCGTTACAGTCTCAAGTATTTCTGACAATGCACGTAATGGTGAAATGATGCAAGAAAAAATTAAAGCACGGATTAATAATGCTTTAAAGAATCGTGATGTACCAGGTCATGCAGAAGATAAACAAGAAAATAAGTATCAATCAGATTTTATTGTAGAAGCTAAAGCATATGGCGTGTCTCCAGGATTTTATTTCTTAGCTCAAAAAGCTATGTTTGCAGAGGATACATTAACCATTGAAGTTGCACTAACGATGCGTGTGAGTGAACTTCAAGCAATTGTTCGTGATGCATTTAATCAACAAAGAGCGATTGTACAAACATTAAAAGATGAATTTTTAGCTACTAAACATGCGTTAATTGAATCTTATCAAGATCAGTTTGAACAATTAGAGGCTCAAATTGATCTATTAGAAGCACAAATCGAAGTCACTGAAGATGAAACTCAAAGTGTAGCACTTGAAGCATCGTTAGCGCTCTTGGTTGAAGATTATGAAGCATTAAGATTAGAATTAAGTGCACAGATAGAAGTTATTCGAGATGAATTTGTAGAAGCATCAAAAGCTTTAAAAGAAACTTTTAAAGCATTTCATCTAGAACTTAGAAACAGATTTAAAAATCAAAATGGTGATGATACTGAACAAACACCTGATGAAACATCTATAGAAGATTAATTTATCCTCCATAATTCTCCCCAAGTTTTTATGGAATGAAAAATCAGACTGTTACAACTTTATGTACAGTCTAAATATGAAAAACCTGAGTCTACATCCCCTGACTCAGGTTTTCCTTATAGTTATAACAAATCTTTAAATTTTACAATTGGGTTTCTAGCGGCTTTAGCCTCGTCAAGCCGACGAACTACAGTATGATGGGGTGCACTTTTTATAAACTCTGGTTTAGTTAGTGCATCTTGTGCGATTGTTTGCATTGTTTCTATAAAGTAATCAAGTGTTTCTAAACTTTCACCTTCTGTTGGTTCAATCATTAAAGATTGACTAAAGGTTAATGGAAAATAGATTGTAGGTGCATGTATACCATAATCTAGTAAACGTTTAGCAACATCTAGTGTTTTAATACCAGTGGATTGATCGGTTAGACCATCAAAGACAAATTCATGCATTGCATGTGCTTTAATTGGTAATTTAAAAACGTGTTTTAAACTTTCTTTAATGTAGTTGGCATTTAATGTTGCAAGTGGACCAATTTTTCCAATGTTTTCTTCACCTAGTGTCCGTATATATACATAAGCTCTTAAGTAAACTGAGGCATTACCATAAAATTGTGATAGTGCACCAATGCTATCTTTTGGTGTTTCAAACATGTAGGTTTCTGTTGATTTATAAACAACAGGACCAGGTAAGTAGTCTTTTAAGAAGTCTTTAACCCCGACAGGACCAGAACCTGGTCCGCCACCACCATGTGGCGTTGAGAAGGTTTTGTGTAGGTTTAAGTGTGTAATATCAAAGCCCATATCACCGGGTCTTGCAATACCAAGGAGTGCATTTAGGTTGGCACCATCATAATAGAGTAAACCACCACAATCATGGATTAAATCTGCAACTTCTAAAATATCTTTTTCAAACATACCGACGGTATTCGGATTGGTTAGCATTAAACCTGCAACAGTGTCATCTAGTGCATCTTTTAAGGCAGCAACATTAATCGTACCATCTAAATTAGATTTCACTTCTAGCACTTCAAAACCAGCAACGGTTGCAGAAGCAGGGTTCGTACCATGGGCAGAATCTGGGATAATAATTTTATTACGTTTGAAATCATTACGGTCTCTGTGGTATTTTTTAATAATCATTAAACCTGCAAGTTCACCTTGTGCACCTGCATAAGTATTCAGTGAATAAGCATCCATTCCTGTAATTTTTGATAGATAGGTTGCAAGTTCAAAATAAATTTGTAAAAAGCCTTGTGACACATGACTTGGTTGAAGTGGGTGAATATTTGAAAAACCTGGTAGTGTTGCAAGTTCATCATTGATTTTAGGATTGTACTTCATCGTACATGAACCTAAAGGATAAAAACCAGTTTCAACGCCAAAGTTTTTTAATGAAACGTTTGTATAGTGTCGAACAACATCAAGTTCTGTAACCTCTGGTAAATTAGCGGGTGTTTGTCTTAAAAATGGTTTAGGTAGGCTAATTGAGGGGAATTCATCTTTGGGTAGATTATGACCAATGCGTCCGGGTTTAGATAGTTCAAATATTAATTTATCATAGTATTTACCTGTCATTTGAACATACCTACAACTTTCACAAAATTATCAATTTCTAATTTAGAACGTTTCTCTGTAACAGCAAATGTTAGTAACCCTTGTCCTAAATGCAGCGGTCCTAAAAAACCGTGTTCAATTAAATAACTATCTAATTTTTTTGCATCACCATGAAACTTCAAAGTGAATTCATTTAAGTGTACGTGCTTAAATGTATCCTCAAATAAATCAAGCTGTAATAAAGACTGTTTTAAATAATGTGCAGCATTAAGTGATAGACCTGCAACATCAATAAAACCCTGTTTACCAAGACTAGATAAATAAATTGCAACACTTAGTGCCATTAAGGATTGGTTAGAACATATATTTGAGTTGGCTTTCGCACGTCTAATATGTTGTTCACGTGCTTGGAGTGTTAAGACAAATGCACGTTTTCCATCAACATCGGTTGTAACGCCACAAATACGTCCTGGCATTTTCCTAATCAATTTTTTAGTTGTTGCAAGATATCCTGCATAGGCACCACCAAAAGAAAGCGGGAGACCAAATGGTTGTAAATCACCAGTTGCAATATCTACACCTAATTCAGCTGGTGTTTTGAGTAGTGCCAAGCTTTGAGGATTTTGGTTTAAAATAAACAATGCATTTTTTGCGTGAATAAGCTCACTTAAACCATCTAAGTTTTCAACATGGCCATATTTATTCGGATTTTGAATGATAACTGCAGCAGCATTATCCAGTAATGTACCTAAATTTTCTAAATTTGTTACACCATTTACCTCAGGTATTCTAACAAACTCAACATCTCTATATTGACCATATGTTTGAATAATTTCAATTGTACGAGGATTTAAAGTGTCTGATATTAAAACTTTTTTATTTTTTGTTTCTGCAAGTGCCATAAACATCGCTTCAGCAGTTGCAGTCGGACCATCATACATACTAGCATTTGTTATATCCATACCAGTGATTTCACAAATCATTGATTGAAATTCAAAAATGTATTGTAACGTACCTTGGCTCACCTCGGGTTGATAAGGTGTATATGAACTTAAAAACTCTTGCCTTGAAGTAAGAGATTTTACGATGGATGGTGTATAAACATCATATGCACCAAAGCCTCTAAAGATTGTTAGAGATTTATTTTTGTTAGATAGATTTAATAAAACCTTACTTAATTCCACATCAGATAACTGATTTGGAATACCATAAGCTTTACTATATTTTAATGATTTTGGTAAATATGCAGTTAGGTCATCGATATTTTCAATACCGATGACTTTTAACATATGTGCAATATCATTTTTTGTATGTGGTAAGTACTTGTGCATAGTTTA
>JBAYTJ010000088.1:0-5116 GCA_041675665.1 Acholeplasma sp.
TATTCTTACCAAATAGGTCTTTTGTTATAAGCGGCATTAATGCAAGCCAACCACCAACAGATCCCCAACTTAAAGTAATGGTTAAAATGAACATAAAGGTATTTGAAGGTGCAAAGAAAACGTAAGTAGAAGCAATAAATAAAGTAATCAAGGAAATAAAGATCACTGAAAATTTAAGTTTAAACTTGTCATAAATATAACCGAATAATGGCCTGAATAAACCATTAGCAAGCGCAAACAAACTCATAAGCAATGTTATAAAATTGATGTTTAAGTTAAAATAATCTAATCCGATATATACTGTTAACCCAATCATTGATAATCCAAACATTATACCCAATGTAAAGATTACAAAGAACGTTGTAAATACTTTCTTTGATGCATGAACAACTTCGTTTTTATTAATTGCATATAGTTTTGATGTATCTATTTTTCGTAGCAACACCCATGTAAATATGGATAATAAAACCGTAGCCGCAATACCAAAGTATATCAGTGTATATTGAAATCCTAAGTTTTGGAATAAACGTTGCAAGATGGGTGCGACAATGACGGTTGATAAACCAAATCCAGCAAGCGTTAATCCAACATAAAAACCTTGGTTTTCATCATATACAGTTTGTATGATTTGTATTGGCAAGCCGTATAATATACCTACACCGGCACCGACCATCACACCATAACCTAATGTAAATATTAAATAATGTGTTGCATAAGCAGCAAGTATATAGCCGCCACCGATACTGGATATTCCAAGTATTGCCCATTTTATCAGATTTGATTTTTTTATTAAGCGTCCACTGAGCATAACAAGTATAGCAAAAGTCGCTAAAGAAGTTAAATAAGGTATAGAACTTTCTGTGTGGCTTAGATCAAGTCTGTTTTCTAGATATAGTCTGACAACGCTATAAGCATAAACTGTACCAATAATTAACTCTATAAAAATGCCACTTAGTAATATAATTAGTTTTTGAAGTTTCGTCATTGATTGCATATAATTATGTCTACTTTAATTCTTAATAGTTTTCGCGTTAAAATTGCGATATTGTAAGAATACCAAAAACATGACGATAAAATCAACTCTTTTGATTATCAAAGTATTTATATAAAGTCATTCTACTTTAATTTACCAGCAACTTTGATTGATAAAAACGGTTTCATAAGGTATAATTTAAGTAATAAATGTATGTTTTATCATGAAAGGATTAAAAAGTTATGAAAATACTGTTTTGTAGTTCAGAAAGTTTCCCTTTTAGTAAAACTGGTGGTCTAGCAGATATGGCATATTTCTTACCGAAGTCTGTCAAAGCGCTAGGTCATGATATACGAATCATTACACCTTATTATGAATCCATAAAAAAACATCATAAGGATATGACCTTTATTGGTAGTAAAACGATATATATGGGTCATGGGGAAACCACTGTTAATTATTATGAATTACTACATGATGGTCTGATTTATATCTTTGTTCAAAACATGCATTATTTTGAACGTGATAGTCTATACGGCTATCACGATGATGCAGAACGGTTTACCTGCTTTAGTTATGCTATACTAGAAAGTTTAGATATGATGGCGTTTTATCCAGATATACTACATCTAAATGATTGGCAAACAGGTATGGTACCATATCTTTTAGATAAGCATTACAGACATCAAGCTTTTGAATACTTTAAAATCCATACATTATTTACAATTCATAACTTACAATACCAAGGAAATTTTGATAAAGAAGTTTCCAAGTTCTTTAATACGGATTTTGATTATACATATATACATTTTGATCGTGTAAACTTTCTAAAAGCTGGTATTGAACGTGCAACTAAAATTAATACAGTATCGCCTACCTATCAAAAAGAAGTAATGACCCGTGAATATGGATTTAGTCTGGATGGTGCTTTAGAAAACAGAAACAATGATTTTAGCGGTATTTTAAACGGTATTGATGATGATACAGTCTTTAACCCCAAAAAGGATAAATTGGTCATAAAGAATTATGGCATAACTGATTTTAAATCAGGTAAACTTGATAATAAAGCCTTCTTGTTGGAACATTTTGGTATGGACAGTGATACGACGCAACCACTCATTGCTTATGTAGGTCGTCTAGCTGATCAAAAGGGTATTGGCTTAATGTCGTTTTGTTTAGAAGAAATTATACAGCATAGTAATGCAAAACTCATACTGATGGGTTCGGGTGATGTAGGCTATGAAGATTATTTTAGATATTTAACGCATAAATATCCAACCAGAGTTGGAAATTATATAGGGTTTAACGAAAAAATAGCACATATTATTTATGCTGCAAGTGATGTGTTCATGATGCCTTCAAAATTTGAACCATGTGGCTTAGGCCAGATGATTGCTATGAAGTATGGTTCGTTGCCAGTGGTTAGAGAAACTGGAGGACTTAAAGATAGTGTGACACCATTTAATAAATATACAAATGAGGGTACTGGATTTAGTTTTGCTCGTTATGATTCATATGATTTAAAAGAGAAACTATTTGAAGCAATTGATCTATACAATAACCACAAAACAGTTTGGAGTAATTTAGTTAAACAAGCTATGCGTAAAGACTTTAGTTTAAATCAAATGGCTTTAAGCTATGAAGCACTATACAAAAAAATGTTAGGGGAAGAATAACATATGGAAACATTAGCATTAATACTTGCAGGTGGCAAGGGTACAAGACTAGATATATTATCAGAAAAGCGGAGTAAACCTGCAATGCCATTTGCAGGTAAATTTAGAATCATAGACTTTACACTATCAAATTGTGTGCAATCCGGTATTTATGATATTGCAATCTTAACTCAGTATTTACCACTTTCTTTAAACAAGCACATTGGTAGTGGTAAACCATGGGATTTAGATAGGAGAGATTCTTCAGTGACACTCCTACAACCACATACCAATTGGTACAATGGTACAGCGGATGCTGTTTTAAAAAACTTGGAGTATTTATCTAGAAAAAATCCTAAGTATGTCCTAATTTTATCAGGCGATCATATTTATAAGATGGATTATAGAAAGATGATTCAAACTCATAAAGAAAAAGGTGCACTCGTTACCATTGCAACCCAACGTGTAAAACCTGAGGAGGTTTCTAGATTTGGAATTATGTCTATAAACTCAAATCATGAAATTATAGAGTTTGAAGAAAAACCAAGTAAATCATCGTCTAATTTAGCATCCATGGGTATATATTTATTTGATTTTAAATTATTAAAAATAGTACTAGAAGAAGCAATTGCAGAAAATCTAGACTTCGGCAAGCATGTTATTCCACAACTTATTCAAAATACGACAAAAAGTGTATTTGCACATGAGTTTAAAGACTACTGGATGGATGTAGGTACACTCGATGCGTATTTAGATGCCAATCTTTCAATGACTAAAACATATACAGCATTAGATTTATATGATCCAACTTGGAAAGTATATACAAAAAGTGAAGACCTACCACCTGTTAAAGCTGGTAAAGAAGCAATTATTCAAGATAGTTTAGTATCAAATGGTTGTATTATAGAAGGTACAGTCATTAATTCTGTATTAAGCCCAGGTGTACGTGTAGGACATGGTAGTGTTGTAAAGAATAGTGTCATATTAAATGATACTATAATAGGTAATAATGTGAATATCATGCAAGCTATCATTGATAAAGATGTTATTATTGGTGGATATACAGAAATTGGTTTAAGTGATGACTATACACCAAACGAAGAAAAACCTGACATCTTAAATAATGGTATTACATTAATTGAAAAGCAATCCGTTATACCTGGCCATATGACGATTGGTAAAAATGTACGTATATTTAAAACAGCTAATATTACGGATAAAGTCATTCCTTCTGGTGAGACCATAAGATAATCTTAATTATAAAAGTGTCAAACATGTTGTAGCTGTTTCTAGTATTATAAACTAAAGAGAATATTTCATAATAGATCAAAAACTATTTCGACATTATTTTATGACCACTTATTTTTTGTAGTGTTTATTCATGGGGCTGAAATAGGATAGTTTTATCATTTGAGGCATTTTTAACAAAGAATTAATGTCCTTACGTAAGATGTTCATCATCTATAAATATAGATGAGAATTTAGAAGTTTATAAAAAATATTATTTGAATAGAAAAGTCACTCATAACTGAGTGACTTTTCATTTACAGACAAATTATATTTGCATGATATTGATTAAATGATAACTTAGATAGATATTATAAACGAGTTCAACCTAGTAAGTATTGTCATTTTGTATTTGTTAACGAATCAAAACAGAAGAGCGCTGTATATAAAAATGATATGATACTTTTTATTTATGATTGTTATTTTGACTATAAAGGCTGTCATACTGAATATTATTTTCACAAAAAACCTAAGTTTTATACTGTTTAGAAAATAATTATCGGATTCACCTTCATTATGAGTAAAGCGCTTACAAGTTGCCAAATATTATAATATAATTATAGTTACTAGAGTACGTTAAGTGCTACAAAAATATAGGAGGAAATATGAGAAAGAATTTATTAGTATTATTTACTGTAGTTCTATCTTTAATTATGGTTGCATGTACGGATACAATAGATGTTAATTTTCAGTTTACTGAATCCGAAGTAACTATAAAAGTTGGTGATACATATACATTAGAATATGATCTCACAGAAAACTATGAGGTAGAATATACGCTATCTGAATCAGGAGTTATTTCTATTTCGGAAAGTAAGATTACAGCGTTAGCAGTGGGTGAAGTAACCATTACTGCAACAGTCGTTGGATTAGATGTTAGTGATTCAATCACAATTATTGTAGAACCAGCAGATGATCCAGTAGTAGATGTTGACTCAGTTACAATTAGTGGTGATGCTGCAGGGTTTATTGGTGATGAAATCACACTGACTGCAACAGTATTGCCATCAGCTGCAACAAATAAAGATGTCACTTGGACATCATCAGATGAAACACTAGCAACAGTTGATGGGGGCATTGTTACATTACTTCAAGAAGGTACAGTTACAATTACAGCAACAGCAGATGGTATTGAAGCAACACATGACATAGAAATTTCTGCGGTTATTATTGATGTTGAATCAGTTACAATTAGTGGTGA
>JBAYTJ010000089.1:0-5107 GCA_041675665.1 Acholeplasma sp.
ATATAAATGATGATGGTATCATCATCCTTGAGATGGATAGAGATAGAGTGCTGAATACATCCTTAATATCAAACTACACTGTAGACAAAGAAAAAGTATATGGGCTTAAAAAGATTATATTTTTAATTAAACAATAACATTGTATTTTTGATATAAATAAAGTAAAATGTATATGAACATATGAAAGGAGTTGTGGCAAATGATTGAATGGTATTGGGCATTAACAATTGGTATTGGTGCATTATTAATAGGTGCTGTAGCAGGTTTCTTTATAGCAAGAGCTTGGTTCAAAAGGTACTTAGAAAAGAATCCACCAATTGATGAAAGATCCATTAGAGAGATGTTTAGACAAATGGGAAGAACTCCTTCTGAAAAACAAGTTAGACAAGTTTTATCCTCAATGAAACAAAATACTAAATAATGAATAAAGTGCGTAAAGCACTTTTTTTATTGCAAAAATATAAAAATGTACACTTACTAAATATAAACAATGTAATGTATATGTAAACCAATAATATAAATAATCCTAAAAATTAAAGTTTACTAAATATAAACATTGTTATTAATTAGTAAACATTATATCTTCCACTTGTTTATTTAGATTAAACTATAAAGGATGCTCGTTTAGAGTTAATTACATATAATCACCCGAATGAATGAATCTCAAACGCCAATAGAGCTTCAGTATAATTATATGTAGTATACGTAACAAGATCATATGTCAAAAACAATGAGTCGAGATATATAGATAAACACTTTAGGTTTAATATTTAACACAGTCCCTATCAAAGTAGTAGAAGTAGCATCGTCAAGTTCTTACTTGATAAAAGTCTATTATGCGTACTTTGAGTCAATTAGAACGCCAGACAGGTGATTGCCCACCTGAAGATACCTCAAACGCTATTAAACTTATCTTTAATTCATTATTTATAGTCATTATTAAATTATGATGTTATTTATTAATTATATTAACGGTTATTAACTGTGATAATCATACTCATTTCATTTATCATATACCCATTTAAATAATAGAACCATGCATTTTTATTTGTCAATTTGTGCCTATAATGTATATTATGTTAACTAGTAGTTATAATCTTTACTGTGCGCTTAATGAATAATGTGTGGGAATGTTAATAATAATTTGGATATAAATATTGGTCTTCTAAATGTTGATAAGGGGTGAACTGTTCATAATCGACGCTTTGGATGATGATATTGATTCATGTTGTCTAAGGACGTAATTTAAGCAATGGTTCAGTCAATAAACTACATTTATCTGATGGGTTCGATGCTCTATCAGCGATTAAATATATTATTAATTAACTGAAACAATAGTCTTAGATCAACTGTCACAATCCGTCGTTTTACTAACTAATTGATAAATCGTTCATCATTTATTCTTGTTTATAAAGACTTTTCTAATATATTATATTTGTGTTTCTTCAGTTGTTTTGTCTGATAAAATATCCTATAACCCACTATACTTTGTTTATATTTGGTAAACTTAGATTTACATTATGACGTAGTCATTAGCGTGAACACCTCATAAACGATCTATAATCACTTCATCAATAATCTTACTTACAAATCAAAATATCTGTTTTAAGAACTATGCTTCTTAGTATGTCTCATTTGATTATTTTTATATGTTCATGGTAGTCTATCTGGAATATTCGTTATTTACATTATCGGTAAATCTTGATAAATAAACCAGTATCTGGCTAACTCTATCCTAGTATTATTTAAAAGATCTGTAGCTTGTTATGTACTCTTCAACTACTCTGGTTTTCTAATTTATATGTTTTACATAATTTTCATCAGTGCATAAATGAAATTTGTATGTTTACCAATTATATACTAAGTCATTATTTAGTAAACTTACATATTTATCATTTGAACCTTTATAATTTTAAAGACTTCCCATATAATACTCAATTTTTACACGCGCGATTTGAGCAATCGAGATTCTATATTACGCATAATCATGCATCTCAAATTGTCCTTAAATTCTAAATTTAAACTCTATATTTTACGACTAAAATAACATATGTTGGCTTAACTATTTTTGTTACTATCACCCTGAAATTATTACATACCACCTACATTATTTTAATTGTTTGATTAGAATTATACATAGCAATCAACCAATTAATGTCGATCATTTTTACGTATAAAATTTTCTAATGAAACATCTAAACCAATCTATTTATAATTATTTTATTGCAAAATAAAAAGGTGCAGTCACACTACACCATGTTTATATTTAGTAAACTTACAATTATTTCAATTTATCTATAAAACTTGAACCATGTACAGTTTTCTTAGTTCTAAAGTTGTCTGCAATTGATGTACCTATATCAGCAAAAGTTTTTAATATAGGTAACTCACCACCTGATTTAAATGACTTACTATATGCAATCATTGGTACAAATTCTCTTGTGTGATCGGTACCTTTATAGGTTGGATCATTACCATGATCTGCTGTTAAAATGAGTAAATCATCTTCATTTAAATTATCCATTAACAGAGGCAATTGACTGTCAAAATCCATGATCGCTTTACCATAACCTAGTGGATCTCTACGGTGACCATACAGTGCATCAAAGTCCACAAGATTTAAGAAACACAAACCTTTAAAATCCTTCTTAGCCCATTGAGTAATCTGTTTCATTCCATCATCATTTGACACAGTTTTACTATATTCATTAATACCATAACCATCAAATATATCATTAATTTTTCCTAATGCGATCACATCCAAATTAGCTTCATCCAAGAAATTTAAAACTGTTTTTTCACTTGGTTTTAAAGCGTAATCTTTACGGTTACTTGTACGTTTAAAATCATCTTTATTGCTACCTAAAAATGGTCTTGTAATTACACGTCCAACTTTCCATTCTGGTCGCATTGTAATCTCACGAGCAATCTCAGATATTCGATACTGTTCTTCGATTGGAATGACATCTTCATGCATTGCAATTTGAAGTACACTGTCTGCTGATGTATAGACAATTAAGTCACCTGATTGCATATGTGCCTCACCTAGATCCTTAAGAATCTCAGTACCGCTTGCTGCAATATTGCCTATAATTTTGCGACCTGTTTTTTGTTCTAACTCATCTAATAATGCTTGTGGAAATCCATTGTCAGTAAATGTTTGAAATGGTGTTGTGACATACAAGCCCATGATTTCCCAGTGGCCGGTCATGGTATCTTTACCCAATGATTTTTCTCTAATTTTTGTAACATAAGACTGTTTTAAATCAACAACTTTTGTACCCTTAATTGGAATGATATTACCAATCCCCAGTTGTTCTAAATTCGGCATTTTTAGGTCCATACTATTAGCGATACTTGCAAGTGTGTTTGACTTTGAATCATCAGTACCATCATTAAAATATTGATCTGCATCTTCACTTGCACCAACACCTAATGAATCCATAACTATTAAAAATATTCTCTTAAATTTCATCCTTTTTCTCCTTTGCTCTTGGGTGAGTATTTTTATAAACTTCCTTTAATCTTGTTTGAGATATGTGTGTATATATTTGTGTAGTCGATATATCTTCATGACCTAGGAGGTTTTGAAGACTTCTTAAATCCATCCCGTTTTCTAGTAAGTGTGTCGCAAACGAATGTCTTAAAGTATGTGGTGAAACCTTATTGGGATCAAGCTTTGCATCGCTTGCAAGTTTCTTTAGTATTTTAAAGAAACCTACTCTGGATAAACCCTTACCCTTATTGTTTAAAAACAAATAATCTGTCTTATCTTTAATCAGTTGATCTCTTGCACTGACTAAATAAGTCCTAACTGCGATGAGGGCCATATCAGATATTGGTACCATTCTTTCTTTACTGCCTTTACCTGTAACAATGACATAACTTTGTTGCATATGAATGTCTTTTATTTTAATGTTTAATAACTCTGAAACTCTTAAGCCGGACCCATATATCAATTCTAATAATGCGTTATTTCTAAGTCCTAAAATTGTTGTTTTATCTACAACCTCTAGTATACTAACAACCTCATCAATACTTAATACAGATGGTAATGATTTCTCAATTTTAGGTCTTGAAATTAAATGCGTTACATCAGTATCAACAACTTTATCAGCTAATAGAAATTGATGAAATAGTTTGATGGAGGTCAGTTTTCTAGAAAGTGTTTTAGCACTTAGTCCTTTGTTTTTACCACTTTTTAAGTAACCTTCGATATGCTTTGTTTCGATTAGACTGACATCTTTGATCTTATGATATTTTTCTAAAAAAGCTTGATAACCTATTAAGTCTATTGTATAGGCTGATACTGTATTTTTAGATAAGCCTCTTTCATTATTTAAGTAAAAGATAAAATCATTTAGTAAGTATGTCATACAAATACCATAAACACTTGGTTACCAAGCATTGTACCTTCCTTGGTTAAACGAATGTACTCGTCCTTGACTTCTATTAATCCTAACTTCATTTTATCATGGATTTGAGGGTATTTTTCAAATAGCTTGATATTATACTTCTTTTCTAGTCTAGGAATATTTACACCCTTGGTAAGTCTTAGGCCGAAAATCAGTTCATCTTGTAGTTTTAAATCATCAGTTTGTAATGTTTTTTCTTTTAAAAAGTGATCCATATATTGACGCATACCGCGTTCATTATATGTTCTAAAATTATCAATAAACCCATGTGCACCTAAACCCACACCAATATATTCACCTAATGTCCAATAAATATTATTATGTAATGAATAGTGATTATGTTTAGCATAATTACTAATCTCATATTGTTCGAAACCATGTGCATTCAAGTATTGCATCACATACTCATACATGATAGCTTCATTATCTTCGTCCATCGGTGTAAAGTTACCTTTTAAATATTGGTGATAAAAATATGTCTTATCCTCTAATATTAAACTGTAATAGGATACATGGGTGATATCAAGTTTCATAAACTGTTCTAAATCATATTGAATATGATTAATTGTTTGTCCAGGTATTGCAAATATTAGGTCAATTGAAATATATGTAACACCTAAACTCTTTAGATCATTTATAATCCAAAAAACGTCATCTGCTTTATGACCTCTGTTTAAGTATTTTAAAATATC
>JBAYTJ010000090.1:0-5086 GCA_041675665.1 Acholeplasma sp.
AAACTTTCTTTTAATCGGTGCATAAACTGTTAATCTGAGCATAGTACCATCAGGTCTGGGTGTATAAACCTCTTCATAATAAAGGTTTGATTTGGCTTTACCTTTAATAGCACCTAAAACTGCTTTAGCAAGTTTTAATGTTCCAACATTAAAAGATGGCATAAAAAAACGTATAAATTTACCTGTTAGTCTTAATTCAGGATCTATTTGTTGATCAATTGGTTTCATAAATTAATTTCCCCTTTTATACGTTTATGGCTATTATGTTTATTATAACCAATTATACAAATTAAATATATAGATAAAACCTATTCAAATGATTTTAAAGCTTCAAGCATGTCTATTTTTCTAATTTTTGGTAGTGATGCGATATAAACAATGATTAAAAAGACAAATGATAACCCAACAGTATATAAATAACTAAGTAAATAGATTTCATTTTTTAAAATAATACCATCAACATTAATTTGACTTATGATGAAATACTGAAGACTGCGACCAATTAAAAGGCCAAATATTATGGCAAAAGTTGATATAATAAATGTTTCTCTAAAGATATAGCCGCTAACTTCTTTTTCTTGATAACCTAGTACTTTTAGTGTTGCCATTTCTTTATGTCTAGTACTTATATTAATGAGGGTTAAGTTATAGTTAATGATGATAGCTAGTACACTAGCAAAAACGACAAGTAGGATAATGACACTATTCATACTAGATGAGGTTTGATTAAAAAATCCCATTAAATCATCTTTGCTCTGTACTTGAACAATGTCATCTGTATTGGTAAGTTCTTCAATTAACATGTCAAAATCACTTGGTCTTAAATGATTTGTTTTAACATAGGCTTTATTATAGTAAAACTCATAATCACTTGCTACTAAGCTATTTGATATATATATGTAATTACCAAAATAAAACGCAATAATGTCTGTAACTTCAAAGGTTTGTGTAACACCTTGAAACTCAAGTGAAATACTTTGACCTACGACAATATCATGTTTACTAGCAAACTGTTTTGTAACAAATACACTACTCGATCCAAATGATAAATCATTACTATCTAGGTTCTTAAATGCCAAATAATCATTTAATTCATCATCAACTTCAGGTATTAACACATTGATGTAATCACTGCTATCATAATGGGCTGTTTGAATCATTAGATTTAATGTCTCATAATCTTCAAGGATGTCAATAGATGTTTGATTTGGTACAATACTCAGTTCAATATCAAATTGATACATTTCGTTAAACTGTGCATTTCCAGATATTTCTACGGCATCTTTAATACCAAAACCAGCTAATAATAACGCTGTTGACCCAGCTATACCGATTAACATTAAAAACAAATTACGCTTTTGTCTAAATATATTTCTAAATGTAGACTTATTTTTAAATTTCAATGGTTTCCAGATAAATGGTAGATATTCTAAAAAGATCTTTTTACCTGCCTTAGGTGACTTATGTTTAAGTAAATCAGATGGTTTTTCCTTTAATACATTTCGAATACTAAATAATGTCACTAAAACGACAGATAAAATCATTGTCAATGAAATCATAGTAATATATGTAAAGTGATAATCAATTGAAAGTGGTGGTAAGTTATATGCTGCAACGTATGCATTATAAGCAATATAAGGTATTGAATAAATACCAAGTCCAATACCCAAGATGACACCGATACCAGAAGCCATCAACACATAAATGATATATTTTGAAATAATTTTTCTTTCAGAATAGCCCAATGAGCGTAATGTACCAATTTGAATACGCTGATCATGAATGATACGTGTCATTGATGACATAGATACTAAGATTGTGATAAGAAAGAAAAAGATTGGAAATATTAGAGCAATCACTTCTACAATTTGAACATCTGAACTAAACTTTACAAAACTTTGGTTTTGAAACCGTGATGTAAATATAAAATCATTATATTTTAAAGATAATTCATCAACATTTGATTCAATAAAAGTTTTATAATCATTACTAAATGTATCTAATCTATCTGCACCTTTAAGTTTAACTGCAACATGGGTATAGGTTGTTGTTGGTAAAAAAGATTTATCGACATAAATCATGGATTCTATGGCGCGTCCACTTAAGGGTGAAATTTCTTGTACATAAGCAAAGTACCAAGGATGATTCACAATGCCTACAACCTCAAATGTTTGTCCTTGAACCTCAGTTATAAAACCTAACGGGATATCAAGTAAATAGGTTTGACTTTGTTCCACAACAACTTCAATATGCGCACCTTCCCCGTTTGGCAATCTACCTTCAATCAAAGTTAATTGATTTAAATTGTGTCCATTTTCAAAATCTAGTAAAACTATACGGGACATATGATATGCATCTTGAAACACAATTGGTTCATCAATTGTAAAGTAAGGCATGGCTTCACTAATCAGCTCATCATGCACAATTTGGTTAATTTCAGTTTCAGTAAACGGTGATAGTTTTTGAATAACAATATCCGCTGTGTCTGTTTGATTATAGAACTTATCAATCGTAAAACGCATATTGGGTGCAGTTGTAAGTAAACCCACTAAAAAGGCAACGCCTAATGCTACAATAAATACGATTGCTAGTAATTTTGTATATAGTTTTTTAAAATCCCTAACAACTAATTTAGTGTATGCTTTCATTACCAAATAACCTCATGAATTTTTCTAGGTTTTTGTTGTGTTCTATTTGAAGCGATTTTACCATTTTTAACTTCTATGATGCGATCAGCAATTTGAGCTATGGCTTGATTATGTGTCACAATAATCACTGTCTTATTATGTTGTTTGGATGTATCATATAATAATTCTAAGATTTGTTTACCCGTTTCTATATCAAGTGCACCGGTCGGTTCATCACAGAGTAAAATTTTAGGATTTTTAGCAATAGCTCTAGCAATTGACACCCTTTGCTGTTCACCTCCAGATAGTTGTGATGGAAAATTGTGCATTCTATTTTCTAAGCCGACTGAAATAAGAACTTCTTTTGCATCTAAAGGGTTTTTGCCAATTTCAGATGCAATTTCTACATTATCTAGTGCGGTAAGTTGTGGCATTAAATTATAAAATTGAAAAACAAAACCAACATCATGACGTCGATAGTTTGTTAAGGTTTTTAGATTGAATTTTGTAATATCTTTATCATCAATCATAATAGATCCTTTGGTGGCAGTATCCATCCCACCTAATATATTTAATATAGTGGTCTTACCAGCACCACTTGGCCCTAATATGACACAAAACTCACCCCTTTTTATCTCAAAGGAAATGTCATCATTAGCAACAATAATCTGTTCACCAATCTTATATTTCTTTGTAACATTAATCATTTTAACCATTGTGCTTTGCCTCATAATCTTCAATTTTAATTAATACTTTATCTAAAACATCAACCAACATATTAGATGTATCTAATCCAATATGCGTTAACAGATCTTTAAAATAACTATCCATAAAGTCTAGACGTCCCTTTATATATGCTAAACCATTAATTGATAGTGATAAATCAATTGAACGCCCATCTAGTGGATTGGGTAACGTTACTAAGTAGTCTTTTTTAACCAGGCTGTTTACAATTGCAGTAACTCTACCTTTTGTTATATTCAGTGCTTTTGACATTTGTTTTGGATTGGTTGCTTCTTTTAAGAATAGTTTTAATAGTAATGCGTCCTCACCGTACAAAAACGTTGTCATATGCTGCATCATTTCTAGATTTGAAATTATTTGTAGTTGGTTTAGAAATTTATTTTTCAAGTCTTCCATCATTGTCATCTCCATAATAGTTTATAGTGTATACTATCATTATATAATGATTTTATTAAATTTTCTAAATTAAGTAAAATATTATATATTTATTACATAATTTTTACATTAAAAAAGGATGTTTAAAATTTTAAACATCCTTAGGTGTATTATGACTTTGACTGACTTGTTTTATCTTTACGCAACATGAAGTAATTAAATACTATAAAGAATACAATTAATGCAGCAAATGAACCCCATAAGTAATACCAATCCGGTAAATAAATAATGCCTGTTAAAATTAATATAGGTGCACCAAACATGACAGCTGATGATGAACCTGTGACTAAATTATCTGCAGCTGGTGTATCAAAGTTAGGATCTATTTCACGTAAGAGCGCAATGCCATTTGGTGCTGTACCGGTTAAATTACCAAACATTGTAGCAAACGCTTCATGTGGATAATCCGGATAGATTTTTCTTGTTGTATAGATCAAATAGTGATAAGTTATCAATCCGCTAGCACTTGTTATAATGAGTAAAGTAACAAGTAAGCCTGTATCAATTAATGCTTCTATATTAATTGACATCAATGATGCTACAACCATGAAGTCAAATAAGACACCAGATAATCTATTTAACATGTACTCATTGGTGTACTTTCTTTTCATCCAACCTTTTTTCGTTACATATTTTAAACCCAGTTTGAATAGAATTGCAAATAGCATCGCAAAAATAAAGTTAAATCCCCAAATTAAACTGACCATACTTTGCAAGAAGTTGGTTTCTGTGCCTATAATGGATGTTATAAGTGACATAAAAGCCCATGCAAGGGCATAAACAACAAAAACAAAAATAATTTGAACACTCATTTTATCGATAGCTTCACTGACAGGGATTTCTTCTGATGATTCAACTATATGATTAGGAACACTTTTATTTGTTAAATTGTCTACACGTTTTAAGACACCTTCTTTAGCCCGTTTATTAATGTAGTAAATTCCAGCAACAGACGCCCACACAAATCCGATTGTAGCAATGGCAAGACCAAATGCTTGCCCACCAACAAATCCGTTAGATTCAAATATACCACCTATATTATTGGCCTGACCTGGCCCTTGCCCGTATCCAAGTGGTACAAGTAATCCACTATATTGCGCAACACTCGTAAAAACAAATCCCAATGCAATTGTAAAAATCAAACTGACAATTGCTTGTAGTATGTATGTATTAACAATCAGTAAGCCAGATTTAATTGGTTTACCTTTTAATTTTTTAGTCTTTACATCTTTAACTGTTTTTAAACTCATAGCGATGAAACCTAAGGCTAGTGCATGATA
>JBAYTJ010000091.1:0-5051 GCA_041675665.1 Acholeplasma sp.
AATTTTAAAAGAACCACAATTTAGCAACTTCAATTAGGAGATGAATACATTATGGAATTCAACACAGTACAACAAGCAATACAGGCAGTAAAAGCTGGTAATCCAGTCATTGTTGTCGATGATCATGATTTAAATAATACAGGCAGTTTGGTATTCAATGCATCAAAGTTAACATTAGATAACATAAATTTTTTAAACACTTATGGAGATAAGTATATTTATATTGCTGCAAAGAAATCCTTTTATGAAGGATTAAATATCCAACCTGTTTATGAGGTTGTAGGTTCTATGCACGCATTTAAAGATACAACGATCGCACTTGGGCAAAATGATGCACAGGACGCTAAAAACATTTTTAATACAATTCAATCTGTTTTAAATAAAGATGATGTGGCATACCAAAATTGTGGTGTGGTATTTCCTTTAATTACAAGATTAGGTGGTACACTAAAGCGTGTTGCACACCCTGAGGCAATCGTTGATTTATCAGAGCTTGCGAGTTTAGTAGAATTAGGTGTATTATCTTTATTAGTAAATAAAGATAAACAACCAATGAAACTAGACGAAATAGGCGCATTTTCAAGCGCACATAATATACCAATTGTTTCAGTTGATTCAATTATTCGTTTTAGACATATGAAAGAAAGCCTAGTTAAAAAAGCTGCAGAAGCAAACCTGCCAACCAAACATGGCCAATTTAGAATGGTTGGATTTGAGAATGCAATTAATGGTGAACACCATGTAGCACTTGTTAAGGGTGATATCAAACCTGGTGATGAAGTTTTAGTACGTGTCCACTCTGAATGTTTAACAGGTGATGCATTTGGTTCTTTAAAATGTGACTGCGGTGAGCAATTAGATGCAGCACTTGATAAAATTGAAAAAGCGGGTAAAGGTGTATTGCTATATATGCGCCAAGAAGGCCGTGGTATTGGTTTAATCAATAAGATTAAAGCATACGGGTTACAAGATCAAGGTTTGGATACCGTAGAAGCAAATATTGCATTAGGGTTTGAAGAAGATTTAAGAGATTATGGTATTGGTGCACAAATACTCAAAGACTTAGGTGTCGGTAAAATCAAACTAATGACAAACAACCCACTAAAAATTTCAGGACTTTCTGGTTATGGATTAGAGGTTACATCTAGAGAACCAATCATTTTAAATCATAATGAAAAGAATGTTGAATATTTAAAAACAAAACAAAAGAAAATGGGTCATTTACTAAAGTATAAAGACTAATAAAAAAGTTCGGGCAACCGAACTTTTATATTATTGTTGATCCTCTTTAGATAAATAAGGCATGCCTTTTAGAATAAAGTTTGAAGAGTTGATTTTATAAGTGTTGGTTAGATCCCCTTCAATCTTAACAGGGTTTGTAAAGTATAACTCACTCATACCATGTATAGAAACGCCAAGTAGACTTACAATTGTCATATCCATTTTAATTTTAGAAAAAATATTAATTTCAGCAGGAATGAAAAAGGAACTACCTTTTTTAACAATGAGATTAATAATGACATTATTTCTTTTTGTTTGTTCATTATAAAGCAAAAATGCACGGCTGTATGTATAATTTTTAGGTGGTACAAAGAAAAATCTTGTATTATCGCGTTCAAAATAGATTTGACTAAATGTAATCTTAGATATTAATTTACCTTCGACGACTCTGTAAGGTATTTTAAATGAGTAAAATTCATATTGATCAGTATGTTCTGATGCATGGTTGATGTCAACAGATTGTTCAACCATATGGAACACATAGTCTTTTCTTTGAACATAACGCTCAACATAGCGTTCAGACTCATTAAAGATTAACATACGGTCCATAAACTCAATAATAGAATAATTACTAGAGGTAAATTGTAATTCTCTAAAGAGTTCTGCACGCTTATTTAAGTCATCATTAATTTGACTGACTGTGGTATTGTGATGTAGGATTAACAAACTAAATAAGGTACTTGAACCAAAGGAAGCAAATGCAATAACAATTGCAGCAATACGGATACCAATAACGTCTATTGTAGACGCTAAAAAATCATCAAAAATAAGTGCTAAAACAGAGAGTATTAACACCAACACACTAAATACAACAACAACACCAAATATGATTAACTGTCTTCTTTTCATAATGTAACCCCCAGTAGATAATATTATACGATAAATATGTAATAAGTAGATGTATATTATATAAAATAACCATAAATATGGTATTATAAAATAGCAATTTTAAAATGATTCAAAGGAGCGTAGATACGTGGCGAAACTAGACCAAACCAAAACACCATTTTACGATAAAATTAAAAGTTATGGACAATCAAGTACTGTAGCATTAGATGTACCGGGACACAAACTTGGGGCAATTGATAATGACTTTAGGCAGTATGTCGGTGAACATCTTTTTTTACTGGATGCAAACGCACCTAAAGGCTTAGATAATTTATCTAAACCCAAAGGCGTTATTAAAGAAGCTCAACAATTAGCAGCAGACGCATTTGGTGCAGATTATGCCTACTTTTTAATGAATGGTACCTCACAAGGTATTATGGCAATGATTATGACGGCTGTACGTGCCAAAGAAAAGATTATCATACCTAGAAATGTGCACAAGTCAGCAATTAATGGCTTAATCTTATCTGGTGCAATGCCGATATTTATGAAACCATTTATTGATAGTGAACTAGGGATTGCAAACGGTATTGATATTGAAGAGTTAAAAGAAACAATTATAGAACATCCAGATGCAAAAGCAGTTTTTGTTATTAACCCAACATATTTTGGAGTGACATCAAATTTAGAGGAAATTGTTAAAATTGCCCATGCTAATGATATGTTGGTCTTATGTGATGAAGCACATGGCGCACACTTTAGATTTAACCAACAATTACCAATGAGTGCGATGTCAGCTGGTGCAGACATGTCAGCAGGTAGCATACATAAAACGGTTGGTTCATTAACGCAATCCTCCATTCTTTTAATGCAAGGTGACCGTGTTGAACCAAGTCGGATGCAATCAACCTTAAACATCTTGCAATCAACATCACCTTCTTCATTATTTATGGCATCATTAGATGCTTCTAGATCACATATTGCAGTGCATGGAAAAGAAGCTTTAGACAAAGTCATTCAAATGGCTAAAGATGCAAGAGATAAAATCAATGAAATACCAGGACTTAAAGCACTGACCAAACAAGACATTATAAGCAATCAAGGTTTTAACTATGATGAAACTAAAATTATGGTGAAGGTTTCTGATTTAGGTATTACAGGGTTTGAAGCATATAACATTTTAAGTGATAAATTTAGTATTCAAATGGAGCTTGCAGAAACCCACCTTATCTTAGCTGTATTGTCGATTGGTACGACACAAAATGATTTAGACCGATTCATAGAAGGTTTAACAGGTTTAACAAAATATAAAAAAGACACTAAAATTCAACATAAAATACGTTTTACATACCCGGATTCTTATACTAGACCGCGTGAGGCGTATCATGCACCTAAAAAGTACGTTTTAATTGAAGATGCATTAAACGAAGTTGCAGCAGAAAATATTATGGTTTACCCACCAGGTATACCACTGGTCATACCAGGTGAGATCATTAATCAAGAAATATTAGAAGATTTAGAATTTTATACAGCCCAAGGATCTACAATATTATCTGACACAGCAGATGGATTTATTAAAGTTGTAGACAAAGACTTGTGGTTTAAATATGAGGGAGACTTATGAAATTAAGTAAAGTAGATTTATCATTTCAATCTTGCCAAGCAGACTATGATACGGCAGATGTTGTTATATTTTCAGTACCTATGGATGCAACCACATCTTTTAGACCAGGTACAAGGTTTGCAGGTAATGCAATCCGAGTAGATTCTATTGGGGTTGAGTGGTACTCACCATATAGAGAAGCAGACTTAAAAGATTTTAATACGCTAGATGCTGGAGATTTGGATTTACCAATTGGTGCGGTAGAAGATGCACTAGATATTGTCTATCAAACAACCAAAAAGATAATCGGTGATGGCAAATTACCAATGGTTATTGGTGGTGAGCACTTAATCTCATATCCCGTGATTAAAGCATTACATGAAAAATATAATGATTTACATGTCATTCATTTAGATGCACATACTGATCTTAGAGAATCGTTTTTTGGTAGAGAATTATCGCATGCGACATTTATGAGACAAGCGCATAAATTCTTAGGAGATCATAAAATATTCCAGTTTGGTATAAGAAGTGGTGATAAGCATGAGTTTGAGTGGGCTAAAAAACATATCCACCAACAGAAGTTTGACTTTGAAGGTTTAGATAAGATTGCAGAACAAATTAAAGATAAGCCCGTTTATATTACAATTGACTTAGATGTACTAGATCCATCAGTATTTCCTGGTACAGGTACACCAGAACCAGGTGGTATGCAATATAAAGATTTATTATGGGCGTTTGATCAATTTGAAAAGTTAAATAATTTGGTCGGTGCAGACATTGTTGAGCTTTCTCCATATTTAGATCCAAGTGGTGCATCAAATGCAGTGGCAGCAAAATCTTTAAGAGAGTTGATCTTAATTTTACAAAAGAATTTACTGAAGAGAAAACAACTAAAATAAAGTAGGTATCAATAAAACCAGGGCCACTCTGTAGTGTATTTCTTCTTGAGGTCTGACAAATAAAGACTGTTAAATTAAGTTAGTACTAGCATTAGATGGCTGTTCAATAAACAGCCATCTTTTTTGTTTGTATTTCTAGAGTTTGTTGATGTTTGTCTTTAATATAGGAATCTATGTGATCTACCAATTTTTAGATGTGTCATCTATTGTCTGACAGGAAGCTAAAGCGAATACAATTTGTTTCTTAAAATCATCGGTGTATCTTGTTCCTTTAGGCATTTAAAATCCCTTCTTTCTTATTAGTTTGATTTTAACATGTCTATTCTAATTCTGTCTAACTTATTGTAACCTATCCAGTAAGCATATATTAGAAGATATTACTTTGAATGGAAGAACATATAAAGCGCAAATTGAGCAAGTGAAAACTATACTGCTGA
>JBAYTJ010000092.1:0-4966 GCA_041675665.1 Acholeplasma sp.
AACAGCTAATCCCAGTTTACCCATAGAAAACTCAGTATGAATATGGATAACATCTAAGTTTAGTTTGCGCATTTTGTTAACATAACGTTTAACAAAAGGTACCAATCTAAAACCTTTTAAAGATTTTCTAGGTATGACCCATCCTGGAATACGTATGACGTAAGGATCAGTTTCTTTACCCTCTTTAGAAGGAATTGGGGTTATGATATACACCTCATGTCCTAAAGCTTCTAAACCTTCTTTTAAATTCACAACAGATGTTACAACGCCTGAAATTAAAGGTAAATAGGCTTCAGAAAATATACCAATTCTCATTGTTTTGTTCTCCTAGTTTTTAATAATAAAAATCCAATAAAACCAAATAACATACCCAAATAGTAAGTGACGATACGCCATATTAACATAACTGTCACAATTTGTACACTCAATAGTCCAACACCTGCCAGCAATAAACTAAAGGAAAGTTCGGTACCACCACTAGCGCCTGGTAGTGGAACAAACATCATAGTTGTCACTGCCAATATGCCTGAAAAGAACATATAAAACGCTGTAGATGTTGAGGTTGTTTGACCCAATGCTCTAAATATAATGACGGTTGTTGAATACAATAATATTAGACTAATCATTTTAGTAAGTGAACTTAAGATGAAGACACGTTTTTTTGTAAATAAAAACTTAACACCACCTTGAAATTTACCAACATAGTTTTCAGTTTTCATTCTAAGTTTGTATGCGCCTTTTTTAGTCCACTTAAAACGTTCAAAAAATATAAATAATGCTTCAAACAGTTTATATGCACTTTTGACATAAGCCAGTAGAAATAGTCCAACTAAAATAGTTGTATTAATAGTATAACCAATTAATATATAAATAATATTACTACCCATGACATTTAAAATCTCTTGGAAATATATAATTAATCCAAACGTTGTTAAAAATACAGACGTACTTTGGAATATTATAAAGTTTACTGCAAGTACAGATGTAGCCTCATTCGATGGTACACCCATCTTATGATAGTAATACAGTTGAAATGGTTGTGCACCACTCGAAAATGGTGTAATGCCATTAAAGAAAGTTTCTATGGATTGAATTAAGAAACCGTCTACCAAACCAATTTCTTTGTTTAAAGCTCTTAAAACAATATGATTGGATAAGGATAAAAACAGCAAACTTAAAATACTTGCACAAATGGCTAACCAAAGGTAACCCGCATGCATCGTTTGTACAATAGCTGCAATTTCATTAAAGTCATTTAAATTACCTACAATTGTAAATAATGTTAAGAAGATGACTAAAACAATAATCGCGTTTATCCATAATCTCTTGGCAGATTTTGTCGTTTGACCTTGATTATTATTATTTTCCATATTACATTGCTTCTAAATGTCTCATACCTAGGAGTCTTAATCCTTCGATTAAAACATTTAATATACTTTCTACTAATAATAGGTTGGTTTGTCTTAAAACTTCATCACTATCATTAATTTTTACTTTTGCATAAAATGTGTTGAATTCTTGTGATAATTGTAATAAATACTTTGCTATAGTTGATGGTGTATAACCTTCTTGAGCTTTTTGGATTACTTGTGGGAATTGATCAAGTGTCTTGATTAATCCATAATAGTTTTCATCTTTATATACGTCATAATTCACTTTATTAAGTTCAAATGTATTTGATTTTAATATTGAATAAATTCTAACAATTGAATAGAGCAGATACGGGCCAGTTTGACCTTCAAATTTCAGCATATTATCTAAATCAAATTCTATATTTAATGTACGATCATTTTTTAAATCGTTAAAGATGATAGCACCAATACCAACAACCTTAGCAACCTCATCTTTATTTGCTAACGTCGGGTTTTTTTCTTCAATCGCTGCTTTTGCTTTTAAAACAGCCTCATTTAATACATAATCCAACTTGGTTGTCTTACCTTTTCTAGTAGACATCTTTTTACCATCTTTTAAGACGAGACCGAAATTGACATGTTCAATATCAAAATCATATCCCATCATACTTACCACTTTTTTAAGGTTTTCAAAATGTAGTCTTTGTTCATTACCAACAACATATATTGCCTGTTTAAATTTGTACATATCCTTACGATAAAGGAGGGCCGCTAAGTCTCTGGTGGTATACAAGGTTGCACCGTCACTTCTTTTAATTAAAACTGGTGGTGTATCTTCTGAAAGCTTTACAACCATTGCACCTTGATCTTCGACCAGTAGGTTTTTAGCTTCTAGTTCTTCAACAACTCGGTCCATTTTATCATTATAGAAAGCTTCACCGTTGTAACTATCAAAGCTTACACCTAAAATGTCATACATCGCTTTAAACTCTTTTAAAGATACTTCTTTAAAGTAGGTCCAAAGTTTTGTATATTCAGGGTCTTGTTGTTCTAGTTTCAAAAATGCATCACGTGCTTTTTGTTTTAATGATTCATCTTTTTCTGCTGCTTCATGAAATCTGACATATAATGCTTGTAGTTCATCAATTGGGTTTTCGGCAATTTTTGCTTTATCGCCCCACATATTGTATGCTACAATCATTGAACCAAACTGTGTGCCCCAATCACCTAGGTGATTGATGCCTACAACGTTATAACCTAGCTTTTGGTAGATCAGTTTTAAACTGTTACCAATCACTGTTGAACGTAAATGTCCAACGCTAAAACTTTTAGCTATATTTGGCGACGAATAATCAATAACAATTGTTTCTTGATTGTTAGCTTTTGTACCAAAATCAGATTGTTGAGTATGTATTGTATTCAAGATGGTTTTTGAAACATCAATACGCTTCAAATAAATGTTTAAAAAACCTGCAGTAAATACAATCGATTCTACAAGTTCATGTTGTATCAATATACTTTTAAAATGTTCAAATATTTCAGGTAGTTTTTTACCCATTTGCTTTTGATATCCAAATAAGGGAATTGCCAAATCAGAATCGCCACGCTTGGGTACTTCTAATACTGCATCTTCTATTTTTAATTGGTCAAATAATAATTGTCTAAGCTCTAATTTAATTTGCTCTATCATGCATATCATCTCCATTTACATATTATATCAAATTTTTCTTATTAATAAATTAAAATATGTTTGCTTTAATTCATTTATTGTAGTTATAGTGGTTTTATGATAAAATTATTATACCCCTATATAGGGGATAACTATTTGAGGTGAAGCATATGCATGATCATAAAAATATTATTAAGCTACTTAAAACTGCCCAAGGGCAAGTTGAGTCTGTCATTAAGATGACTGAAGATGACCGCTACTGCCTGGATATATCTACACAAATCAATGCTTCCATTGCATTGCTAAAAAAAGCTCAAAAAGAGATTTTAGTCAATCATTTAAATGCCTGTGTCGTTGATTCTATTCATGCTGGAAGCCCAGAAGAAAAAATAGAAGAGATTAGTGTTCTACTAAAAAAACTATTATAATTACATAAAAAAATACTTCACATAAGAAGTATTTTTTTATCTTTAAAGTTAATCTAGTAGTTCTGCAACTGCATCATTTGCAAGTACATCATTATAGAAATTAAGTAATTGTAGCGGGATATTGCTTTCATTTAAGACTGCAAAATCAACAACTTCGTTATTTAATAATACTAAGATGAATGGTACAGTTTGCGCTATGATGTTGGCATCTTCATATTTTTCATTTAATGATTTAACCAAGTTTGCAAAATCTTCACCTGAATGTTCAAAATAATATAGATTCACTTGATCTTCAAGTGATGTATATAAATCTGATGGTTCAATCACTGGATCCATTGTGCTTGCACCATATAATCTTGCATAGACATTTGCAATGTTTGCACTACCATTTTCTAATGAAGGTGCACCGAAGTAAACAATAGCAACCTCATCTGATTTATTACCAGCTGAGTATAAACCTTTGTTAAATCCTAAGAAACCATCCTCTAAACGATTAATTAAAATAAACTTATTATCTCTCGGTAATTTCTTTTCAAAATTTATATCCGTTGCAACAGCTTTATATGAATCATAAAATACATTTTTTGGTGATGGTTGAAGCGCAATTAATAATACAACCATTACAGTTACAATAGCGGCTATACTTACCCAAGTTAACCAATGAATTTTGCTTTCAACAGCACGATATTTCTTTGCCATGTTAAAATTCTCCTTATAGTTTTCGCAAATACAATTATAACACGATTAACGCGTTTATACAATGTTATTTTTCTAGCTTTATTTTTAATGCCTCATCAAAGACTTTATCTTTAATCATTTGAATTTCTAGCTTATATGGCGGATGACCCTCCACATAAGGTGTTTCAAGTATTTTAGGGATATCTTTAAAAGCATCATGATAGATAACTTTTAATAATGCATCATAGCCAATATGACCAAAACCAATGTTTTCATGGCGGTCTTTTGCAGCCCCTAATACATTTTTAGAATCATTGACGTGAACAACTGAAATATAGTTTAATCCAACGATATCATCAAACGTTTTTAATGTTTGATTAATATCTTTTACAACATCATAACCTGCATCATGAACGTGACAAGTATCAAAACACACAGAGACTCTGGATTTATCATCAACACCTGAAATAATATCTCTGAGTTCTTCAAAAGTTTTGCCAATTTCATTACCTTTTCCAGCCATTGTTTCTAGTGCAATACGTACATCATATTGTTTGGTGTTTTCAATGATTTGGTTTAAACCTTCACTAATCCATTTTACAGCAACCACACGATCGCCACCGACTGCAGAACCTGGGTGTAAAACCATTTGGTTAATGCCCATATGTCCGACACGGATGACTTCTTTAGTTAGAAATTCTACTGCAAATGCACGCTTTATTGGATCTGGATTACATAAATTAATAATATATGGTGCATGCACGACTACATTACTAATGTCAATATTGTTTGCTTTCATGAGTGCATGCGCCATATATTATTAATTTATGTAATCCAGA
>JBAYTJ010000093.1:0-4915 GCA_041675665.1 Acholeplasma sp.
ACGGAATGCAACTTTACCGTTACCACCGCGTCCTGCTTTTACTTCTACTGTTACTGCATCTACAAATGCGCTCATTGTTTCACTTCCTTCGTATCTAAAATTTTACAACAAAAAAGGGTAATAATCAATTACCCTTTTAATATTAAGCTTCGTAAACTGATACTTGCGTACGGTTTTTACCTTTACGTTCGTATTTTACAGTTCCTGTTACTTTAGCGAATAAAGTATCATCTCCGCCACGTCCAACGTTATTGCCTGGATGAATTTTAGTTCCTCTTTGGCGATAAATAATTGAACCAGCTGAAGCGAATTGTCCATCAGATAATTTTAATCCTAATCTTTGAGATCTAGAGTCACGTCCGTTTCTTGATGACCCTACCCCTTTTTTAGATGCGAATAACTGAATATTAATTTTTAACATGTTATCCCTCCTTATGGTTTTTAATGTAAGTTTTGTATTGAGCTTCGAGCTCATTTAATGTATATTCTAAATTCATCAGTAAACCTTCAATAACGTCATTTGTTTGATGTAGACGTAATTCAAAGTTCCCTTCTTCTACTTTGGCATAAAAATTTTCTTTATACCCTAATGTTTCAATGGCATTCACAGTAACTATTAAAGCTGTTGATACTGCACTACATACGATGTCAGTGCCGTATTCGCCAAAGAGCGCATGACCACTCACATCTAATGCTTTAATATAACCATTTTCTTTTTTGAAATGATACTTGATCATTAGCCTTGAATAGATTTGACAACTAATTTTGTATATGGTTGTCTGTGACCTTGTTTTCTTCTATAATTTTTACGTCTTTTATATTTGAAAACAATGATTTTTCTTTGTCTACCTTGTTTAACAACCTCAGCAACAACTTTAGCACCTGCTACGTATGGGTGACCAACTTTGTCTGATGTTGCTAATACTTGTGTAAATTCATAAGTGTCACCAGCTTCGACCTCTAGTTTTTCAACATAGATTTCTTGTCCTTCTGTAACCTTTACTTGTTTACCGCCTGTTTCGATAATTGCAAACATGTGTGTTTCCTCCTTTTATATTATTTGAAGACTCACTATGAAGGTAGTCCTAAGACATTTATAACCTTTTCTACGTGGTACAACGCAACTGTTATTTTATTATAAATATGGTCATTTGTCAAGGTATTTTTTTCCTCAACTAAACTTTATTTTTATATTTCGTTAATCCGTGGGATTTGTGCCACTATCAAGCACTTCAACTTTAGGTTTTTTACTCTTAAACATGTTCATAATAGTCTTTGGAAATAGGTATAGTCCATCTGCAATAACTATTGGTAAGTGCTTTGCTGCTTCAAGTAAAGCACCATATCTAATCTTTTCTTTTGTTAAGTCGGGTGCATCATCAAATAAATACTTTCTTGCAACAATACCAATTCTTAAGGTTAATAGTGCATTAGATACACCTTCAATCACACTAGACATCACAGGTCGTATTAAGGGTATATCACCTAACATCTTCATTGTTGATGTTGGTATGACATCATTTAAGTTGATATTTTCTAACCCCTCAGCAATTAATGCTGTAACAAACACATTAACAACCAACTTGGCTAAGTTTCTATAACTTGGTCTAAAACCACATAAGACAACAATTTCTTTAATCATTTTAATATTGACTACAATCACTGTAATAAAATCTAATCTACCATTTTGAGAAATTGCTGTTGACACCATCACTGTTTTAGCATGTTGTCTGATAACTTTATTTAACTTCTTTTTCATGTGCTTGTTATACACATTGTTTAATGCATCTCTGAGTAAAAATGGATCATGCATAGAATCTTTTAAATTATCACGCATACCATCTGGTAGATCTTCTTGCTCTAAAATACGTTTAGCTACACGCTTATATATTCTATACTCTCTTTTAGGATTTTTATCTAATGTAGTATCAATTGAAAATGAAGGTGAAAAAAGAATAATCATCACCGGTCGAATTATCAATATATATACCAGTAAAAATGCTAAAGCATAAAAAACATATGGCGCATATTCATGCACGCTTTTTAATTGTTCACCAATTTGCATGATTGATGCAATAATCATCATCAGTACTAATAATAATGATCCAATTCCTACAAAGTACCAAAATCTTTTATTCGAGTTGTTTTTCATAAGCATTCATACCTCTTTGGTTTATTATATCAAAATTCTTGCTTTCTTTGTTTACGATATGAATAAAACTGATTTTTACCAATGATAATATGATCAATCATCTCGATTGTTAACAGTTTACCAGCGTCTTCAATGGTTTCAGTTAACTGATCATCGGCACGCGATGGTGTTGCATCACCACTTGGATGATTATGTACGACAATAATACCAAAAGCACCAATACGTACAGCAGATTTGAATAAATCTTTAACTGATACTTGTACCGATGATGTTGTACCCATATAAATTGTTTCATTTTTAACGACATGCCCTTTAATATCTAAACATAAGACGACTAAATGTTCTTTAGCTAAATATGACATATCCTCTCGTAACATATGATAAACATCACTGGATTCTTGAATCACCAGTTTCTTAGGTGCATTTTTAGTATCTAGCCTTCTGCCAAGTTCAACTGCTGCAATAATTGTTGTAGCTTTGGCATCACTAATACCATGAATCGTCAATAGATCCTCTGCTGTTATATTTTTAATATCCGATAACCCATTTATAAAATTTAGCACTTGGTTTGCTAAATCTAAAACGCCATACTTTTTAGAACCCGTTCTCAAAAGTATAGCAATCAACTCTTGATCAAGTAGTGCACGTACACCATGCTTTAACAGCTTTTCTCTAGGCTTCATTAATAAAACATCCTTTCTACACTATAGTAGGTAGAAAGGATCTATTTAACTTTTTTCTTATATTCTAAATATTTTAATTAACTCAATCCATGTATCTTTTCTAGCAAATGTGAACATTGTTGAAAGCAATAATATGCCCGCTGTTATGACAGATAGACTGGTCCATATAACACCATCTTGCATAAATGGTGTGGTAAATCCTATGATACCAACCGCAATATCCAATATAATTAAGAAGAATAAACTTCGAACATGTAAGTAATACAAGGTTGGTTTACTCGCAACAACAATTGGTAAAATAAGCGTTGTTGTTACTAGTAGCGCTGGAATAACATATGTTAAACTCCATGCCTTATAAACAGTTAATACGTCGATAAGAATGATAATCAAACTAAAAACTAATACTTGTCTGTTGACTTTCGTTGCATAGTTATGTTTGGATACGATAATTTGTGCCAATATGATCCATGCATAGGCAATCGGTCCAATAATGATTAAACTCCAAAGAGTTGGATTTTCAGTATATGTTGCAAAATTGATAACGGCTAAAATAATTGTAATGGCCATTGAAAATATACCAAATACTTTAGAAACAAATTTTGCGTGACTCTTATGTAGGTGAACACTTGGATACCCTTGTGTTATCACTTGACTATCATAGTCTTGTTGAACCAAGGGTCTGCCACATATGGTACATGTTGATTCTTTTTTATAATAATATGCATGACACTTTTTACAATATTGCATAATTATACCTCCCAACCGTTTGCTTCAATTTGGGATACAACATCTAATTGTTTTAATAATTCGAAAAACTCAATTTCAAAATCACGTTCAATAATTTTAGATATAAATGAAATGGTCATTGTATCACCAAATGAAACAAATGACATTGCCTTTGGCGTGTAATCATTAGGAACAATCATAAAACTATAGTGTGAAATATGTTTGGTCATATCTTTAGGCAGTTTGACCAAGCCTAAGTTTGATGTATCAAATGTATTTAACTTGTTACCAATCTTGCCGTAGACACTACGCATCGCTATAATTTTTATACTTAACGGTGTCATTCTTAATAGTTTATTTTGTTCATAACGTACATTGGTAATGATCATATTGACCATATCATCTAAATTGAGTTGTTTTTTCATTTCATCTTTTACATAGTTAAGGATATGTTCTAAGTTCATTTCGTCTAAATTTAGATCATAATTAATACGGACATAACTTGCAAAATTCCTTAATGTAACTGATGGATAATACTGACGCATATTTACTGGTATAAAAATGCGTGCTAGATTTTTATAACTTTTTAATTTACCTGATTTTTTAAGCGCTAAAATAATCATACCAATCATTAACTCATTAATTGTAACACCATACCCTTTAGCAACCGATTTAATCTTTGTTAAAGATACATAAGCATTGATGACAGCATTATAGTTATTGGCATAAAAAGTACCTTCAACACGATGTGCTTTTTCCTCTTTGACTTTTGGTAGTTTTCTATCATGATACAGTTTTTGGAACTCATCTTCAACTTCTTGATAGGTTGCTGCTGCATCTGCACGAATAACTAAACCTTCTGGATCTATGGTTTTACCATCGAGCGTTAAATATTCATATGCAAGCGAGTTGATAAACTCTAATGCACCTTTACCATCGGTTAATGCATGGAAAAACTCAACACTCAAACGCTCTTTAAAATAAAGTGTTCTAAACAAAAAATCATTATTTTCCCTAAAGACAAGAAATTGATTAATCATGCCATCTTCTTGTTTTATAATCGGAGTTTTTAAGTTCTCTTCAAAGTAATACCAAAACAGACCTTTTCTAATGCGTACATTCATATGTTTAAAACGTTTTGTTGTACGGTTTAACGCATCTTGTAAGATATCTAGCTTGATTGGTTGTTTAAAGATAACTGAGACCCTAAACATGTAACTACGTGACTCGTTTGCGACTACAGGAAATATTTTAGCTGCATTATCTAGGTCATAAAATTTTCGTAGTTTAGCCAAATTATCACAACTTTCTTATAGTTTATCTAACACTTTCTTAGCAAGTGCAAAGTATAACT
>JBAYTJ010000094.1:0-4898 GCA_041675665.1 Acholeplasma sp.
CCTTTAGCTTCATTTCTAAATTTAACTAATGCATCCACATTAATCTCATCCATTAATACTGTTTCAGCAATTACAGATTTAGAACGTGTCATTGCATTTGATACAGCTTTACGTAATCTTGTAATCTTAACAACTTCAACATCACCTTGTGGTTTACCAGCAGCTGCAAAGCTTGGTGCTGGTGTACTTACTTTTTGAGTTTCTGCTTCTGTTGCTTTTTGAGTTGTTTCTTGTTTAGCCGGTGCTTTTGAATTTTCTACATCAGCTTTCATAACTCTGCCTTGTTCGCCTGTGCCTTTAACTGTTGCAATATCAATACCTAAGTCACTTGCTAGTTTACGTGCAACTGGTGATGCTAGTACTTTGCCTGATGTCGCTACAGTTTCTTCTTCATCAGATCCACCAATAATATCATCAGATACTTCAATTTCACCAACAACACCCGCACCCTTAGGTCCTTCAGGTTGTTGTTCATCAAAACTCATTTTTGGTGCTTCACCTAACTTAGCGCCATCTATACCAACTAAAACAACAGTTTCACCAACGTGAATAACTTCACCTTCAGCTTTACCTAATTTTAGGACTTTACCATCAACTGGTGATGGTAATTCAGCATTGACCTTATCGGTTTCAACAATAACTAATGTTTCGCCTTCTTTGACTTTATCGCCTACTTTAAATTTCCATTCTAAAATTGTACCTTCATGGATACCTTCACCAATGTCAGCAAACTTAAAGTCATAGATTTCACCTTGTGCATCATTTGTTTCTGCTTTTGGTGCGGATTTAGGTGCAACTTCCGCTTTGGTTTCTGCTTGAGGTTCTGGTTTAGATGCTGGTGTGCCTGAGCCATCATCAATTGTTACAATAACTTGTCCAACATGAATTTCTTCGCCTTCTTTAGCACCAAGTGATACAATTGTGCCATCAACTGGTGATGGTAATTCAGCATTGACTTTATCCGTTTCAACAACGACTAAAGTTTCACCTTCTTTAACCTTGTCACCAACTTTAAAATTCCATTGTAAGACGGTACCTTCATGGATACCTTCACCGATATCGGCAAATTTAAATTCAAACATTTTTCAGTACCTCCTTATGGTCTTGCTTTAGCTAATTTTTTAATATGCGCAGCAATTTTTTCCGGTTGAGGAAAATGGTAATGTTCTGCTCTAGCTAATGGTACAGTAATATCAAATCCTGTAAAACGTACAGGTGCAGCTTCTAATGAATAGAATGCTTTTTCATTCACTAATGAGATTAATTCTGCTGCTGGACCATATGATTTAACAGCTTCAGAAACAACCATGAATTTACCTGTTTTCTTAACAGATTCTAAAATTGTTGCCTCATCAATTGGAGAAATTGTTCTTAAATCAATAATTTCTACTGAAATATTTTCTTCAGCAACTAACTTCACAGCTTTTTCTACTTCACGTACAATTGAACCCCATGCAACAATAGTCATGTCCGTTCCTTTTTTAACTACTTTAGCTTTACCAATTGGAATTTCATACATTTCAGCAGGTACTTCTTGTTTACCAGCTCTATAAATTCTCTTAGGTTCTAAGAATACCACAGGATCTGGATCATTGATTGCAGCAAGTAGTAAACCTTTTGCATCATAAGGTGTAGAAGGTGTAACAACTTTTAAACCTGGAATTGAACCAAATAATACTTCTAATGCTTCAGAGTGGTGTTCAAGTGCACGAATACCACCACCATGTGGTAAACGTAATACCATTGGTACAGTAAATTGTCCACGGCTTCTATTACGCATACGAGCTGCATGTGTAACTAAATCTGTATAGCCTGGGAAAATAAATCCATCAAACTGGATTTCAGCAACCGGTTTAAGACCGTTAATTGCCATACCTACAGCAGAACCTACAATTGCAGATTCAGCAATCGGTGTGTCAAATACTCTTGTCTCACCATATTTCTTTTGAAGGCCAGCAGTCACACGGAACACGCCACCTTCAAAACCAGCATCTTCACCGAATACGACGATAGACTCGTCTTTTTCCATCGCTTGGTCTAAAGCTTGATTAATCGCTTCTAATAGTGTGATGATTGCCATTTTACTTGCCTCCCTCTAAATATCTTTTATGTTCTTCATATTGTTCTTTAAGTTGTGGTGTCATTTCTGCATATGTGTGTTCGAAGATTTCGATTAACTCAACATTTGCACCATAACCTTCAACTTTTTTGAACGTATCATTAATTTCTGCTAAAACTTCTTCTTCTAATTTTTTATCTTCTTTTTCAGACCAATAACCTTTATCAATTAAGTATTTCTTAAATCTAGCAATTGGATCTTTCTTAGCCCATTCATTTTCTTCTTCTTTAGTTCTATAGATAGATGGGTCATCAGAAGTTGTATGTGGTCCCATACGGTAAGTATATGCTTCAATTAAAGTTGGACCTTCACCGTTTCTTGCACGGTCAAAAGCTTCTTTAGATGCAACATACATTGCTAACATATCATTACCATCAACTTGTACATAAGGAATACCAAAAGCTACACCTTTTTGTGCCAGTGTTTGAGAGTTTGATGCTTTTCTAACTGGTGTTGAAATTGCCCATTGGTTATTTTGAATGACTGCAACCACAGGTGCTTTAAATGTAGCAGCAAAGTTTAATCCTTCATAGAACTCACCATGTGCTGTACCACCATCACCAATTGTGAAAGCTGTGACCTCATTTGTTTTTCTAATCTTAGAAGCCATCGCTAAACCAGCCGCAATATTAGATTGTGAACCAATAATAATATTTGTCGGTAAGATTTTAACGCCTTCGGGTTTAATTGAACCTCTTTCGTTACCATACCAGTATAAGAATATATTTTCTAGTTTGTCCCCACGGTATAATAAAGTATTTAACTCTCTATACATTGGTGAATTCCAGTCTTGTGGTTCCATTGCTGCAGCCATACCAACTTGCGCTGCCTCTTGCCCCATGTTTGGTGCATATGTTAACATACGACCTTGTCTTTGGTATTGTAACGCTTTGATATCAGCATTACGACCTAAAACAACAGTCTTATACATTTTTAACAATGTCTCTTTTGGTAATTTTGGTTCCATTTTTTCGTTAACCAATTTACCGTTTTGATCTAGTATTTGAAATTGCTTATCTTTCGAAGCATCATATTTCTTCGCGATCATAACTTCCTCCTAATTAGATAGATTTTTATCATACATAGATTATATAATAAAAAAGCCTAATTACATTGAAAAAGGCTTTTAAAAACTTACGGTGTTAACCATATATGTGTATTTTGCACACATTTTGGTATTTATGCAACATTTGAAATGCTAAATTCATTCATCTTTGATGACTATTTTGTTAATCATTATCTTTAGATTCAAAAATTCCCCAATTGCACCCCATACAAATGCATTTCTTAAGTCATTGCTTGCCAATTCAAATCCTTCTAAATCAATATAATAACCATATTTACGAACAAACAGGTCCATGTAAACAATGAGCGTCCTTGTATTACCTTCTCTTAATGGATGTATGACCCAAAGGTCTACAAGATGCTTACAGAGGTGATCAACAAACTCATCTTTTGAGACAAACTTCCATGGATAGCCTAGATATTTGATGTCTATTTGTTTCAGTTCTTTTTCAATTGTTTTATAATCGGCAAACTCAACTAGCCCATCACCCATGATAAATTCAGAAGTGGTCATATTGACTGTTCTAATCTCCCCGGCCCAATGAAATACGTTCTCAAACAGCATTTTATGAACCTTTAAAAAGTCAAAAGCACTGTCTACTTTTGGTGGATTATTTTGAATTTTTAGCATAGCAAGGCCAAATTGATTGGCAGTATACGTCTTTAGTAAGGCTTTATCTTTAATATCCATGATATTTACATGGGTATTGGTCCCCTCATAAAAATATGGATCTTTCATGTGATTTTCCTATTTAATGCAAATACAGCTGTATCAAAATCAATTAAATTTTTAGCATATAGTTTTAAGATATTATTCGCATAGTCACTTGGTATGCCTCCACCAAAAGCATTGTATGCAACAGCCTTTTCTAATGCTTTATAAGCTTTTTCATATTGTGGTAGTTTTACCTCAAAAGGGATGCCTTCTTCAAGCACTACTTGACGTAAAAATATATTAATTGCATCAGATATTCTTAAATTAAAGTTTTTTAAGATGTCTTCTGCCTTTGTTTTAGTTTCTGCATCAATTCTTACATTGATATATTCATTCTTTTTCATTTCATCACCCTTTATATTGTAACACATTTGTTTAAACATTGTCATTTATATACTTGTTTTTGAAAATTTTCTTCCTCTTTAAATCTTTTTACAACTTCATTTGTCGAAGTCATAAACTAAGTCTTTTATAAGAAAATATCTTATGCAGTACTTGCGCAAGAATTTATTATGTCTTTGTAATGTTTCTAAAATGTCTTCACCACTCATTATTTCAAACTCACTACCAATTTACGGGTCATAGTATTTTGTTCCTGATTGTATGTTGACTACATAAAATCCTGTTTCTATATCTTTGTAGTAACTTTTCTATCTAAAGGGATTATCTCTAAGTAACTGTCTTTCTGTTTCATCATCAGGAAACAGATAGTTTATTTCATCATTACCAAAGCTATCATATATATACTCACCAATCATTTCGCCTTCAAAAAACACTTTACTGACATTACCTTGTCCACCTATTAAGTAGTTATACTTCTTACCATCACACTCAACCCCTGCAATACCTAATGCATTATAGTATAAGTGGTACTTGTGAATTACGTTATCATTTAAATCATATTTGTAGGAACTAGTGTTACATAAAAGAAAAATGGAGACACATTTACGCCTTATATAAGAAGTGAAGGATCTCCATATCAGCTTAAAACCTAATTTA
>JBAYTJ010000095.1:0-4764 GCA_041675665.1 Acholeplasma sp.
AATATAAACAATGATAAAACCAAATATCAATATCACAAGTAAATCTTTTAGTATATGATTGGTTTTAGATTTAAATATTGAAATACCTGGTGCGACAACAAGAAAGGATATTAAAAACCCTCCCGTAGGTGCAACAAAATGTTGTGCCCCACCACCTGTTGAAAAAACAGGTACACCGATTGATCCAACAGTTAAATATACTAATACTGATAAAAACGCATCTAAAGGGTTTAGTAACAGTCCCACAAGAATAACCATCAATGTTTGTAGTGTAAAACTAACTGGTGGCACTGGTATATTTATAAATGTCGATACAGCGATTAATGCTGCAAACATCGATATGATGATCAAACGTTTGATTGTCATAATACACCTAAAAGTAACTTTCTAAAAGATTAGCCATTAACTTAGACATAACCTTTCGTACATTTTGTATCTTTTTAGTTTCAATAAAAAGTGATGTTGCTTTAAAATTGTGGAAAATAAATTGATTAACATTTAGACCAATGCCGACAATGACATAATCTAGCTTACTACCAGATCCTTTAGTTTCCATTAATATACCACATAACTTTTTTTCGTTACAAAATACATCATTTGGTTCTTTAAAATACACATCTAAACCAAAAGATCCTAGCGTTGCAAAGATTGCACTTTTAACCCATTCTTTTATGGTTGTGAGTTGATTAATCGCAACATCTTTAATCATAAATGACATTAGAAGATTACGCCCATTAGCGCTCATCCATTTACGTTCAAATTGACCTCTACCTTTGGTTTGGTAATCTGTTCTAACAAAAGTAAAAGATTCTAACTTTTCATAGTTGTCTTTTAAATAATCACTGGTAGATGGTATTTTTTTAAACTCTTTTAATTTGACTTTTGCCATGATCAGCCTATCGCAAAGCTAATATCAGCTTCACAAACTAATTCATCATCAACCCAAGCCTTAGCACGACCTACACCAAACGCACCACGTATACGGGTTAAAACTGTTTCTACTTTTAATGTGTCGCCTGGACGTACTTGTTTACGCCATTTAACATTGTTTGCACCAGTAAAGAATCCGATTTTTCCTTTAAACTCGGGAATACTTAATAATGCAATCGCACCAACTTGTGCCATTGTTTCTAAAATCAGGACACCTGGCATAACAGGATACTGTGGAAAGTGTCCTTTAAAGTAGTATTCTTCTGCTTTAACATATTTAATCCCTACACATTTTTCTTTTTCAACAAGTTCTAAAACTTCATCAACCATTAAAAATGGATCTCTGTGTGGAAGTATCTCCTGAATTTGATTTCTATTTAATAATGCCATAATTATTCTCCATATTTCTTATATAATACAACAGCGTTTTGTCCACCAAAACCAACATTGATATTCATTGCATAATCAATGTCACGTTTAACTGAATGATTCACTGTATAGTTCAAATCACATTCCGGATCAAAATTTACATAATTGATCGTTGGTGGAATTAAACTGGTTTGAAGTGCTTTAATACAAAAGATACTCTCAACCGCACCGGTTGCACCCAACATATGTCCAGTTGCACCTTTAGTGGATGAAACATTTAGTTTATATGCATGATCCTTAAAAGCACGTTTAATACCTAATGTTTCAATTTTATCGTTCAATAACGTTGATGTGCCATGCGCATTGATATAATCAACTTGTTCTGGTTTCACATTTGCATCTTCTAATGTAACTTCAATGGCTTTGGTTAAGCCATCTGCATAATTATCTGGTGCAGTCATATGGAATGCATCAGATGTTGAACCATAACCGACCACTTCCGCATAGATTTTTGCCTTACGCTTTAATGCACTTTCAAGTGATTCTAGTATTAACACACCAGCACCTTCACCCATAACAAATCCATTACGTTCTTTATCAAAAGGACGTGATGCCTTATTAGGATCAGTTTCTGTAGATAGTGCTTTTAATGCAGCAAAACCACCCACACCAGATTCATTAATACTTGCCTCAGCACCACCTGCAAAAGCTAAATCTAAATAGCCATCACGGATATTTCTAAAAGCTTCACCAATGGCGTTTGTTGCGGCAGAACATGCCGTAACAATTGGAATATTTGGCCCCTTAACTTTAAATTTAATTGAAATCATACCACCAACCATATTAATAATTGAGTTTGGTATGAAAAAAGGCGAGATTCTATCTGGGCCACGATGTGCTAAAACAGAAATATCACGTTGCATTGTATCTAATCCGCCAATGCCTGAGGTGACAAATATACCAAAACGATATGGATCATAATCGGTATCTTTTAGGCCACTATCTTGATAGGCTTGCATTGCTGCAATTGTACCTACGATCATGACCTTATCACTGCGTTTTATTTCCTTTTTATCTAAATAATCTTCAAAATTAATGTTTTTCAATTGCCCCGCAATTGAAATATTTAATTTTCCAGTATCAAAATGTGTAATTGATCCTAACCCATTTTCACCCTTTATGATGGCATCAAATGATTCATCCACACTATTTCCAACAGGATTAATGGTACCAAGTCCTGTTATTACGACTCTTCGTTTCATAAGTTCACCCACTTTTAAATTGTTAAACCGCCATCAACATCAATGACAACACCAGTAATATATGATGCTTCTGGAGAAGCTAGAAAACCTACTAAATTAGCAATATCTTCTGGTTTTCCATAACTACCTAAAGCAATATATTTTAACATTTCTTCACGAACTTGCTCTGGTAAATTCTTGGTCATTTGAGTTTCAATAAATCCTGGTGCAATTGCATTCACAGTTACTTGTCTAGATGCAAACTCTTTAGCTAAAGTTTTTGTCATACCTATAACACCTGCTTTTGCAGCACCGTAGTTTACTTGACCAACATTACCATATTCACCAATAACTGATGCGATATTAATAATTCTACCATAACCAGCCTTTAATAAAGTACGTGCACTATGTTTAGAAATATTAAAAACACCTTTAAGATTCGTGTTAATAACGCGGTCAAATTGATGCTCATTCATTCTTAAAATTAAGGCATCATCTGTAATCCCTGCATTATTAACAACAATGTTTAATGTACCCATTGCTTTGACTGTCTCATCTATTAATTTAAGCGCTGATTCAAAACTTGATACATCAGCATGTAATGCTATGGCTTTAACACCATATGTGCCGGCTAAATCATCAGCAACTTTTTGTGCTTCTTCTGGTCCTACAAAATAGTTAACAACAATATGAGCACCCATGGATGCCAACTTTGTTGCTATAGCTTTACCAATACCAGTAGAACCACCTGTAACTAAGGCTACTTTATCTTTTAAAATCATTTTAAAATCTCCTCTATATTTTTTATATCTTCAAATTTGGATACATTATAAACTTGACTTGCTGGTGTAATTTTTTTAACTAAACCAGATAAAACTTGACCTGGTCCAACTTCAATAAACCTTTCAAATCCATCTAAAACCATTTGTCGAATGGTTTGTTTAAAGTAAACTGGGTTTGATATTTGACTTTGAATTTCATTAATAACATTGGATTGTTCAAGTGGTTTAGCATTTGTATTAGCATATAGCGTGCTCACTGGTTTACCAACCTTAAAGTTTTCAACATATAGTTTTAAACTATGACCAGCTTCATTCATATATGGTGAATGAAATGCACCAGATACATTGAGTATCATTGCACGACGTGCACCCTTTTGTTTAGCAAGATCAACTGCTTTTAATACAGCCTCTTTTGATCCTGATATAACAAGTTGTCCATCCGAATTATAATTTGCAGGTACAACAAGATTATCTAAATTAGAAACTTCCTTACAAATACTTTCCACATCAAGATCAGTTAATGCGAGAATTGCAGCCATCATACCTGGGTACTTATCTGATGCTTCCTGCATCAGTTTTGCACGCATATCTATAATTTTTAAAATAGCTGTTTCATCAAAGAATCCTGCTGCATAAAGTGCTGTAAACTCACCTAAAGAAAATCCTGTATAGCCGTCTATCTTTAAACCTTTACTTAATAATAAATCATGAATTAACATTTCTACAACAACCATAAGTGGTTGTGTATAGCGTGTATCGTTAATTTTTAATGGATCATTTAGTGCTTCAATAATATCTAGACCAATAAGTTCACTATAGTCCTTAACCTTAGCTTTTAATTTTGGATTTGCATCTATAAAATCTAGACCCATTCCCAAAAACTGTGCACCTTGTCCAGAAAATAAAATAGCTGTTTTCATATCACTAGACCTACACATTTAAGATTGCAGCACCCCAAGTGAAACCACCACCAAAACCAACTAGTAGTACTTTCCTCACTTGTTTGTTGTCTGCTTTATATTCATCAAGTAAAAACGGTATACTTGCTGCAGATGTATTACCATACTCTTCTAAGTTCATTAAGAAGCGTTCAATCGGTAAATTCATATCTTTGGCAACACTTTGAATAATACGGTAGTTTGCTTGATGTGGAATTATTAAATCGATATCTTCAATCGTTAGATTGGCTTTTTCTAATACTTTATGGATAGCCTTTGGCATAATGTCTACTGCAAATTTGTAAACATCACGGCCAGCCATCTTAACTTTAGGATCAATCCATAATATACCTGTATCATCACCTCTTGAACCGTTCCAAAAATATGCATTATCTTTTGGATCATCACTTGATTCAATGATGGCAGCACCAGCCGCATCACCAAATAAAATAGCTGTTGAGCGGTCTTCCCAATCTAGAATTGATGTCATGTGCTCAGAACCAA